>WRBL01000021.1 GCA_009784565.1 Streptosporangiales bacterium
AGCCGCCCGCGGACCGAGGTGTTCACCTTCGCGACCCGGCTGACCCGGCTGACCCCGGCGCTGTCGGCCGCGTCCCCGGAGACGATGCTGGCCCGGGCCGGCGAGGCCGCGCCCGACTGGTCGGGCGGCACCCGGATCGGGGCCGCGCTGCACGAGTTCAACGACCGGTACGGGGTGCGCGGCATGGGCCGCGGCGCCGTCGTGCTGATCATCTCCGACGGCTGGGAGACCGGCGACCCGTCCCTGCTGGGCGAGCAGATGGCCCGCCTGCACCGGGTCGCGTACCGGATCGTCTGGGCCAACCCGCGTACCCAGAGCCCCCGCTACCGCCCCGAGGTCGGCGGCATGGCTGCGGCCTGGCCGTACTGCGACGCCGTGGTCAGCGCCCACAACTTCGAGTCCCTCGATGACCTGCTGGAGGCGCTCCGCTCCAAGACCCCGCGCCGTCCGGCGGCGGCTCCCGTTCCCGCCGAACCCGCGGAGACTCCGGCCGCCCCGTCCCCGCCAGAGCCGGCGAAGCCCAGCATGTTCGTCACCGACCCTCTCCGCCGCCAGTGGACCTATCCCCAGGATTAGCCGTCTGCCGGCGACCGGAGGAGAGCCCGCGCGAGTTCCCGGCGGCGTTCATCAAGGAGCCCCCGCAAGGAACCGATGTCGGCGGGCCGGCCTAGCAGGTCCGCGGCGACCGTGAATAGCAGGCCGGGCTGCCGCTTCGGCGACGGCAGGGCGGCGAGGAACGCTAGGATCTCGTCATCCCCGGCGACCGCGCTGGCCAGTTCCACGTACTGGTCCGACCGGCCCTCCGTGTCCCGGGCGAAGCTGCGGTAGCGCTCAGCGGTACTGGCCATGCGATCGTCTCGGGCCTTCCTCATGCGACGAGGCTACGCCCGCCGCTGGCCGGAACCCGCTGACCCAATGGGCCCACGAAAATCTACAAGCGAATAGAATTGACGAGACGGGCGGGGAGGCCGCCGCCTCCGGGCGCACCCGACCGTTAACCCCGACCGTTAACCCCGCCTGAGAACCACGCCGAAAGGACCACGATGGCTCCGCTGCGCAAGAGCCGCCCGGCCCAGACCGCGGGCGGCGTCCGCCGCGCGCACGGCGCGCTCGAAGCGGAAGTCCTCACCGTCCTGTGGGACGCGGACGAACCGCTCAACCCCGCTCAGGTCCGGGACCGGCTGTCCGGGAGCGGTGCGGGTGCCTCCGGCCTCGCGTACACCACGGTCGTGACCATCCTGACCCGTCTGTTCGAGAAGAACGTCCTCTCGCGCAAGCGCGACGGCCGGGCTTTCCGCTATGCCCCGGTGACCGACGAGGCCGGGCTCGCGGCGCGGCGCCTGGCCGGCCTGCTCGACGCCGAGCCGGACCGCCGGGCGGTCCTGTCCCGGTTCGTCGAGGATCTCTCCGACAACGACGAGCAGTTGCTGCGGGCACTTCTCCGGGCCCGCGAGGAGCCGCCCGCCTCCGACACAGGCCAGGGGTGAACGATGCATGTCTACGTGTACGTGACCCTGTTCTTCCCGCTGGCCGCGGTGCCCCTGGCCCGGGTCGCGACTACGCGCCTGCACCCTCGCCACGCGACCTGGCTGCTCAGCGCGGCCGCAGTCGTTCTCGCGGCGACCAGTTGCGGCGCCCTGGGACTGCTCACGATGGCCGCGCTCGTGCGCATGCCGCTGCTGGCCCGCCTCGGGCACTGGTCCAGCACCGTGGTCGACAGCGGTGACTCGACCTCCACGGCGGTCGCTCTGATCGCCGGGGTCCTGTTCGGCGCGGCGCTGCTGGCCACCGCCAGGTTCGTCACCGCCCGGACCCGGGCGCTCATCGACGCGTTCTCCCACGCCCGGGGACTGCCGGGCCGCGACAGCCTCGTGGTCACCCCGGAGCAGGGGGCCGACGCCTACACCATCCCCGGCTGGCCCGGGCGGATCGTTGTCTCGTCGGGCATGCTCAGCGCCCTCGACCAGCCCGGACGCCAGGCGCTGCTGGCTCATGAGAACGCTCACCTGAATCAGCGCCACTACATTTACACGACCGCCGCGCGCCTCGCGGCCGCGGCCAATCCGCTGCTCCGCCCGCTCGCCGGGGCCGTCGAGTACTCCGTGGAACGCTGGGCCGACGAGCACGCCGCCGACGCCGTCGGGGACCGGCGCCAGGTCGCCACCGCCGTCGCCCGGGCCGCTATCGCCGCCAAGCACAGTCCTGCCCGGCTCACCCCGGCCGTCGCGCTCGGCGCCGTCTTCAGCCGGAACGGCGGGTCCCTCACGGATTCCGGCCCGGTCCCGCGCCGGGTCGCCGCCCTGCTCGGGCCCGTCCCGCGCACCAGCCTGATCGCCCTCGCGGCGGCGCTCGCGTTCGTCGTGGTCGCGGGCGGATGCGCCCTTCACGCCGCCAACGAACTGCAGGACCTGCTGTCTCTCGCCCACCACGCCGTCGACCCCAACTGAGCCTTCGGCGTCCGGCCCTTATCTCGATAGAAACGGAACGATGTTCAACCGCCAGACCTTCTGGACGATCTATCTCTCGGGCATCGCGGTGCTTTTCACGCTCCCGACGGTCACCGCGCTCATCCGGCGCGCCAAGGGCCTCCCGCTCGTCATCGGGCTGAACGTCATCGGGGCCCTGATCCCGGTCCCCTGCTGGATCGCCGCGATGGGCTTCGCCGTCTGCGGTGCCAGCAAGCGCGGCCCGCGCCGTCCCGTGGAGCCAGCCGAACCCGCCCGCATGATCCTGGCCCCCTCCCCGCCCCGCACCCCGAACGACCCGTCAGGAGACCGCCCGCGGGAAAAAGTCCCGGGCTGACATCTGGCCGGGCTCAGACCGGCCCGCCCGCGCCGGATAAACCTGTCGACTATGGCGGGCATGCGCACGACAATGGCGATGTGAATGAGGTCGATGTCGTCGTTGCCCATCACGACTGCGCGACCCTGCGGGCCGGCGACGTGTTCCTGAAGGTCGACGCTGATCAGGCGCGCACCGACGTCGAGGTCGAGGCGATGGCTCTGGCCCCGGTTCCCACTCCCGAAGTCCTGTGGCGGAAGCCGCCCGTGCTCGCGATCGCCGCCGTCCGGGGGACGTCACTGGGGCGCATCGGCGAGCCCTCGGCCGCGTCGTCAGCGGCCTGGTTCGCGGCGGGTGCCGCCGTGCGGAAACTGCACGGCGCGCCGCTGCCCGGCTGGCCGGGCCGGAGCCTTGAGAACCTCGCGTTCCGCCTCGACTACGAATGCGAATGGCTCATCGCGAACGACGTTCTGCCCGCCCGCGTGATCTCGCGCAACCGCCAGGTCGCCGAGGCCGCGCTCCGGCCCTGGACGCCGGTGTTCATGCACGGTGACCTGCAGCCCGGCCACATGTTCGTCGATGACAGCGACCAGATCACCGGTGTGATCGACTGGACCGACGCGGGCCAGGGCGACGCCCTGTTCGACCTCGCCATCCTGACGCTCGGGCACGAGGAGCACCTTGGCGATGTCATCGACGGCTACGGCACCGACGTGGACCGTGACGTGATCCGGGCGTGGTGGTCGGCGCGATGCCTGCTGGCGGTCCGCTGGCTGGCCGAGCACGGATTCGATCCGTCTTCGCCCGGGGGCGAGGTTGACGTGCTGAAAGCCGTGGCCGCCCAGGCTTAGCTGATGGCGGGGACTGGCGTCTGTTCGATTACCAGTCAGCCAGGCTCGTTCGGGGGCGGGATTTCCGGGATCTGCCGACCCAGGCCAGTACGGAGATCGCGGCCATCCCGGTGAGGCCGCCCGCGGCCGACGGGATCACATCGGTGATCTGGCTTCCCGGGCGGGTGACCGCCACGTAGGCGCCGAAGGCGCCGAACAGTGCCAGGGCGACCACGCCCACGGACACGTGCCGCCACGCGATGATGCCGATCACCATGGCGAGCAGCGTGTACGCCGCGTACAGGGCGATGACCAGCAGCGCGTTCTTGTCGCTCGCGCCGAAGTACTGGACCGAGAGGTTCTTCAGCCACGACGGCGCGCTGCCGATGAAGGCGTCGCCGACCGCGATGATCGGGGAGGCCTCGGGGCGGACGAACGCCGCGACTAGGTTCGCGACGCCCAGGGCGGCGGCCGCGGACACGACTCCGGCCAGGGCGCCCATGAGGGTCCCGTGACCTCGGTCCTCGTGGGCGTCCTCGGGCAGGGCCTCGAACGGGCCGCTCACGCGGACCCGCTGGGCCGCGCCCGGCTGGGCCGGGACCGGAGGCGTGTCCCAGGCGGTCTGGGCATTCCACGGCGGTTCGTCATGGACCGGCGGAATACCCCAGGGGTCGGTCGGGTCGGTTCCGTCCGCCTTGTAGGCGGACATGCGTTCCTCGTACTGAGTGAACGCGGGGAGGCGGGACAGCCGCTCGCGGCGAGAGGGAGGCTCTGGGAAGCTCATCCCTCTATTCACCGACGTCAGAGCGGGTTTCGCCCGGATTACTCCGGTCCGGTAATGACCTGGTAATCCTGTTCCGCCTCATCGTCGCCGGGCGGCTGGGGGTGGCGGAGGGAGCCGAACCAGCGGCCGTCGGCGGTCCAGATGTCTCCCAGGTCGAGCCCGGCGTCGGAGGCGAGGTCGGCGAGCTGGTCCGCGCCCACGTAGGCCCAGGGGAACCACGGGCTGAGCTGGTCGCCGTGGCGCAGCCGGACCTGCTCCCGGCGCAGTTCGCTGCCCGGGGGCTGAACCTCGACCAGCGCCTTGCCTCGCGGCGTGAGCAACTCCGCCACCCGGCGCAGGAGCGCCACGGGATCGCCGCCGATTCCGATCCTTCCGTCGGCGAGCAGCACGGTCATCCAGCGTCCGGTCCCCGGGATCTCGTCGAAGACGTCTCGCCGCAGGGCCAGGGCCCCGGCCGTCCGGGCCATCTCCACCGCGTACGGCGTGACGTCGATGCCGAGAGCCGGAATGCCCCGTTCGGCGAGCGCGACCGTGAGCCGGCCCGGACCGGAACCGACGTCCAGGGTCGCCCCCTGGCACCGGTCGACGAGCGACATGTCGCCGGGGCGGGCCTGCAGCAAGTCGTCGACCGGGAGCGGCGTCAGGCTGCCGTCCGGGTGCTCGATCTCGGGCCGGGCCTGTCCGGCGAGTGCGTGCTCGTACAGTTCGCCGATCACACGGGCTCCCTCTGGTCGCGGCGTCGCGGGTCGCGCGGACGCTGATTGCGGACAGTGACCAGTCTCCCCGGGAAACTCCGCTGGTAAGAGTGATATGCGGGCTTCCTTACTGAATCGTCACTGACCTTACGGAATGCTGACGACCAGGCAAAAGTGACTTTCTGTCACCGGAAGATTTGATACTCGTGGGTAGCTTACGGTTGTATGACGGAATAGTCCGATTTTCTAGGCAAACGATTGCGGCGCGACCTACCTTGTAACCGTGAGCTATATCCGGCGACGCGACACGGAGGTGTCGTGGTAAACAACCCTGATCCGCCCGGTCGCATTGTCGTGGTCGACGATGACCCCACCGTGGCGGACGTAGTCGGACGCTACCTGGTCCGGGACGGTCACTCGGTGCAGTGCGTCCACGATGGATACCAAGCGCTGCGAGCGGTGGAGGAGAGGCCGCCGGACCTGGTGGTCCTGGACCTCATGCTGCCCGGGATCGACGGCCTGGAAGTCTGCCGCCGGCTGCGCGCCCGCTGGCCGATCCCGGTCGTGATGCTGACCGCGCTCGGCGACGAGACCGACCGGCTGGCCGGCTTCGAGATCGGCGCCGACGACTACGTGACGAAGCCGTTCAGCCCCCGCGAACTGGCGATGCGCGTGCGTTCGGTCCTGCGGAGGGCCCGGGGCACCGGCCTGCCCGAGAAGGCGAACGACGGCACTCTCTCCGACGGCGAGCTGAGCGTGGACATGTCGGCCCATGAGGCGCGCGTCGGCGGGCGGCTGATCCAGCTCACCTCCCGCGAGTACGACCTCCTGGTGTTCCTCATGCGGAACCCCCGCAAGGCCTTCACCCGCGAGCAGCTCCTCAACGAGGTGTGGGGATGGACGTTCGGTGACACGTCCACCGTCACCGTGCACGTGAGGCGGCTCCGGGAGAAGCTGGAGGGCGACCCGACCATGCCCCGGCGCATCGTGACCGTCTGGGGCGTCGGCTACCGCTACGAGCCGGAAGCGTCGTGACTCCCTCCGGAGCGCCACTGGCCGACGTGATGCCGGGCGTGAACGGGTCGGACCTGTTCCACGTGACCGGCGCCGCCGCGATTATCGCGGCGGTCACGACGCTCGCCGGGATCGCCTGCCTGAAGGCGCTGGCCGGGCGGCCGCTGAAGGTCCAGGTTCTGCTGGTCGTTGCGGTCACCCTCGTTACCTCCCTCGCCTCGTGCAGCGCCGTCGCGATCATGATGATCGGGGACAGCACCGACCGGGAGATCATCCTGGAGTTCCTGTCGGTGGCGGGCCTGGCCGGGATTATCGTCGCGATCTTCCTGGCCCGGACGTTCAGCAAAGCCAGCCAGACTCTTCTCGGCGCGGTCGAGGATGTCGGCGACAGCGGTGTCTACCTGCCGCCCGACGTCACGCTCCCCGCCGAACTGGCCGGGCTCTCCGACGGACTGGCCGAGGCCCACGAACGGCTGAACAAGTCCCGGGCCCGGGAACGGGCGCTGGAGGCCAGCCGCCGGGAGCTCGTCGCGTGGGTCAGCCACGACCTGCGGACGCCGCTGGCCGGGCTGCGCGCGATGGCCGAGGCTCTCGAGGACGAGGTCGTCATCGAGCCCGGCGAGGTCAGGCACTACCACTCGCAGCTGCGGGTGGAGGCCGACCGGCTGGCCATGATGATCGACGACCTCTTCGAACTGTCCAAGATCCACGCGGGCACGCTGCGCCTGGCGCCGCGCCTGGTGGTGCTGGAAGACCTGATCTCCGACGTGATCGCCAGCGCCGAGCCGGTGGCCCGGGCCAAGGGCATCCGGCTGGGCGGATCCTCCGTTCGCGGTATGCCGGTGCTCATCGACACCGCGGAGATGGGCCGCGCCGTGCGCAACCTGGTGAGCAACGCGCTCCGGCACACCCGTCCGGGCGGCATCATCGAGGTGCTGGGGGAGATCCAGTCCGGGATGGCCACCGTCAGCGTCAGCGACGAGTGCGGAGGCATCCCGGCCGACGACCTGCCCCGGGTGTTCGACGTGGCCTTCCGCGGGGAGAGCGCCAGGACCCCCGACCCGTCCGGCGCCGCCGGCGGGGCCGGCCTCGGCCTGTCCATCGCCCGCGGCATCGTCGAGGCCCACTCGGGCCAGATCGGCGTGCGCAACACCGGTCCGGGCTGCCAGTTCGTCATTAAGCTCCCCCTGGCCCAGGCCGGCGCCCCGTCGCCCCGCCTCGGAATCTCCGACCCCTTCCCGGCGACCCACCGCTAACCGCGGATTCCCTGGGACTTCCGCGGCGGCGCCACTCCGCCGCCGCGGCGGATGGATGTGCCGCGCATGCGCTCGTATGCGCGGCACAGTCATGTAGTTGACCGGCGGCCAGCCAGGTCAGGGCGAGCGCCTGCCGGGCTGAGGTCAAGGCGGGTCGGCAGGGACGCAGGTAGCACGCCCGGCAGTGCGTGCCTGGCCGTGGCGGCTGGCCGGGGCCGGGCGGGGAATCGGCATCCCCGAACCCAGGGGACGCCGATTCATCGGATAAAGGCGGAGAAGGGGTGCTGCCGGGCTCGCGTCACGGGGCTGGACTGGTCGGCCGGGCCCGGGCGGTCCCGGGTCTCCGGCGGGGGCTGGGCCCGCGAAGATCAAGGACGGTGTCACGCCCGGTCAGCAGAGGAATGAAGAATCTCTGGTCTCTACGGACCCCGGCCCCGGCCGGGAGCCGCGACGGGTCGCAGCCGACGGACCAGGCCAGCCCCCTGCGGCCAGCCCGCCGCCGTCCCTTCTCTGCCCTTATCCGATGAGTCGGTGCCCCTGGTTCTGGGGTACCGACTCCCCGCCCGGCCCCGGCCAGCCGACACGGCCGGCCACGCACTGCCGGGCGTACTACCTAGGCACCCGGCTGCCCGCCTGAACGCCAGCCCGGCAAGCGCCGCCCCCGGACCGCCTAGAGGGACGCGTAGGTGGCGTAGGCGGTGCGCGGGCCCGGGACCGCGTCCTCCGGCACCCGGGAGACCGCCATCACCGAACCGCACGACGGGCAGCGAGGGTCGAACGCGCCTGCGGCCAGGTCGGTCACGGCCCGGGGAAGCGGCCGCACCACGCTGGCCGGGCAGGAGCCCGACAGGCACTCGTACGCGCCCTCTCCGTACACCGCCATCGACGACGCCAGCACCAGCCGGGACACGCCCCGGCGCCCCATGGCGTTCAGCAGCACCGCCGTTCCCGTCACGTTGGTGTCGTCGTAGAGCGGGAGATCGGCCAGGGCTTCCGCCACGTGGGAACCGATGAACCCGGCGGCGCCGGTCACGAGTACGCGCATGATGTCAGAGAACCACGGTCGAGCCCCTCCGGGGATGGCCGTCATAGTTCCGTAAGGGGATATTTCCCCCTAAAACCCTCAGACCCCGATAGTGTCAGGCTCCATGACGATCGACCTGGTCCTGCCTCGCCTCGCCGGATGCGCCGCAAAAAGAAAGCGGCCGCCCTCAACGAGGACGGCCGCGATCGCGAGGCGGGACTGCCGCTACTTCTTGGGAGCCTTAGAAGGAGCGGCCGGACCCTGGACGGTGACCAGGGTGCCGTAGTTCAGGTACGGGTACAGGCTCTTGGCGGTGCTGACCGGGACCTCGACGCAGCCGACGCTCTGATAGGAACCGTAGCTGGTGCGGTTGAAGCCGTGGATGGCGTCGCCGCCGTTGAAGTAGGAGATCCAGTGAACCGGGTCCTTGTACTTAGACCCGTCCGGGTTCTTGCCCTTCATGATCTGGAAGGGGGTCCGGTCATACACCGGGTACGTCCCGTCGATGGTCGGGGCGCCCGCGACGCCGGTGTTGGCCGGGGTGGCCATGAGCTGCTTGCCGTTGTGGTAGACGACCAGGTTGCTGTTGTTACCCGGTCCCTGGGTGGCCAGCGCGTAGGTGTACCCGTTCGGGTTCTTCTGGCCCTGCTCGGCCGCGGTCAGGAGGGCGTGCCAGACTTCGGGGCCGGCCTGGCCGTCCATGGACAGGCCGTGCTGCGACTCGAATCCCTGGATCGCGGCGGTCTGGATGAGGTTGGTCTCACCGTTCTTCCACAGGCTCGTGAGCTGCGAGGGGTAGCTGCCGTTGAAGCTGAACGAGCCCTGCGGGGCGTTGTAGGCCGCCGCCAGCTGCGCCTTGGCGTCGCTGCCGGAGATGTCCCCGGACGAGCTCGACGGGGCGAAGTTGACGGGCAGGTAGCCGAGCTGAGCCAGCAGTTCCTGCAGGCGGAGCCCGGAGTAGTCCCCGGTGGTGAACGACTTGCTCTGCGACTTCAGGGCCATCACCTTGGTCTGGGGCGTGCTGCTCACGCCCTGGGTGCCCTGCGGGGTGGTCACCGAGACGGTGGTGCCGGGGTCCCAGCCGGTTTCCGGGGTGAAGGTGGCCTGGTCGCCGCTGATCTTCCATGACCCGGGGATGTTCGGGGACAGCGCGGGCTTGCTGGACGGGGACAGCGGCGCGTTGAACGTGACCGTGACCGGCTGGGTGCCGTCCACGGTGCCGTTGCTGTCCTGGCCGGCCTTGACCGCCGTCATATACAGCGGCTTCGGCGGCGGGGGCGGGGGCTTGCTCGGTGACGGTGTCGCGGCTGAGTGGGCCTGGCTGACGCCCATCGACTGGTTGTTCGAGGCTGATGAGCCGGATCCAGGGCTCGTGGCGGCGTAGACGGAGCCGGTGAGCACCACGGCGAGAGCCGCGGCGCCGGTGACCGCGACCTCCTTGTGCCCGGCCAGCACCGTGAGCCTTGCCCAGAACGACACGTGCGCTCCCCTCGATGGTTTCTAACGATCGTGTGCTGCTGCGCCTGCGCGATAGGCAGTTTACGTGTCAATCGTCCGCAAAACGGGAGACTTGGGATGACTGTTACCGCGCATAAGGAAGTATGTGTCCAGCTCCTAGGTATAAGCGCCACAGCGGACCGTTCTGTTCCACTCGTTACGGACATGCAACCCATGTCACAGCTGTGCGCGATGAATCATCACGCAGGGTGATGAGTTCTTACGGTGCCGGCGGCCGGGCAGCTTCGGGAGCCCTCTATAACGGCCCGGTCTCGGTGCCAAAAATGGCCTCTATCTGCGACGTTAGAAATGCGCAACATTTGCTCCGAATAGTGCCTGAAACGGAGCTGCGCGAAATATTTACCGATCCAGCGATATGCCCGTCTACCTGGTCTAACGTAATCACCCGGGAGCGTCACAGCGGACATGGAGGTGGATTAAGTTGCGCAGGCACAACAGAAGTCGCGCGATGAAAATCGCCATCCCGATTGCCATACCCGTGGCATTGGGAGTAGCCCTCGGGGCCGTCATAGCGGTCTCCGGGGGATCGCACAGCACGAACATCAGCCAGTCGGCGCTGGGCTCCACGGCGAGCCCGTCGGCGCCCGCGTCAGCGAGCCCGTCGGCGTCCGCGTCGGCCAGCGCCGGCACGGGCACCGGAACCACCGCCGGAACCAACGCGGCCGCGGCCGCCGTCGCCCCGGCGAACTCCTTCGCCAGCGGCGCGATCGCGGCCGCCCAGATGGGCGACGTGGCCACCGCCCCGGTGGACGGGACCGGCAAGGCCATCAACCTGCGCCAGAGCGCGGCGCAGGCGGCGGCGAGCATGAACTGCACCCTGCAGGTTCCCGCGAACCCGCTCACGGCGACGGGCCTGGCGACACCGTGGCAACTAGGTGACGGCTGCTCGATGGCCAACGCCGGCACCGAGGGCGCGTTCGTCGAGGCGACGATCCTGTCGCCCGGCGGGCAACTGCAGGTCTACAACCCGCTCGTCGTCACCGCCGGAACCCAGCCAGCGGCGAGGCCGGCCGCGCCCACGATCCCCGCCGGCTCGCAGGTGGAGATCTCTGTCGGGTTCAACGGCAACAACCTGGCGCTGACCGGGACCGGGGCGACCCAGGGCAAGTGCGTCGACGCGTCCGGCCAGTCGCTGATCGGCGAGGTAAGCGCCTGCAACGCGGTGGGCTTCTACACCATGGCGAACTCCGAGATGGCGGCCGGCACGCTGAAGGTCCCGGCCGCGGGAACCGCGTCCGACGGCAAGGCGTGCCAGACCACGCGCGACTTCGCGCTGATCGACCAGGACCAGAGCGACAACGTCGTCTCCTCCTACCTGATCAACGGCAACGGCCAGACCGCGCAGGACAGCGCGGCCAACGCCAAGGCGGTGGCCGGCGGGACCCAGCTGACCAACGGCAGCGACGACGCGCTGCTGAGCCAGTTCGTCGACCCGGCCAACGGCTGCACCCCGTTCACCGCCACGGACTCCACCGCCCCGAACGGAGCCTCGGCGTCGCAGGCGCTGAACGAGCTTCAGGGCAAGGCGGACCAGCAGAGCCCGATCGCCACGATTCCCACGAACGACGAGATGGTCCTGGTCGGCGGCCAGATGAACGTCACCAAGGACAACGTCTACCGGTCCCTGGTGGACCAGCCGCTGCTGGCGGCCGGCACCAGCCCGAGCACGGTCGCCGCGGACTACTGCCAGAACATGGTCAACATCGCCCCGGCGAGGAACCAACTGGACATGGCCAAGGACGCCAACTTCACCACCCCGGTGGCGGCGACCGGCAACAACCTGGCCACGTTCCTGGGCAACCGGCTGTCGATGTCCTTTACCAACCTGGACTGCGGGAACTTCGGGCTGAAGAACCCGGTCACCGTCACCCTGGACGGTAACGGCGTCGCGACCGCGGTCACCTACAACACCGCCCAGCAGAAGGCGACCGTCCCGGCGGCCACGACGACCACCAACCCGTTCGCGGGCCAGACCACCGGCACCCAGGCGCGGAACCCGCGGCTGCGCACCCGGTTCCAGGCCCCGTCCGGAGTCTGATCGGCATCGGGAAACACCCTCATGAACGCCGAGCGGCGGCCCCAGTACCGGGGCCGCCGACCGGCGTTTTAGGGCCGCTCTGGCGAATCAGCCGGATTCGAGCGGTTTTCCAGCGAATTTTCCTAACATCGAGATAACAGGTTGGTCTCAGAGTTACTCTGGCAATCCCAACGATCCCGGACGAGCGGAGGTAGCCATGCGTGATGGCAGCCGACCGACCCTGATCGAAGGCGGAATCGGCAACCGTTCGGGAAGCCGCCGGTACCGCCGCCGCAGGACTGCCCGCGCCGCCGCGCCGCTGCTGGTCCCGATCGCCCTCGCCATCACCCTGGGCGTCATCCTGCTCGCCTCCGCGAGCGCCCCGCAGACCACGCACGTCACCCAGACGACGTCGAGCACCGGTCAGCCCTAAACGCCTTTTCCCGAACGGCCCTTCGTTTCTCCGACGCCCGCGCAGGCATCCGGCGATCATGGCGATCACGGTGAGGGCCACGATCACGTACTCCGGCCAGGCCCCGGCCCGGTCCGCCAGGGTGGTGTGGGTAATCAGGGGGACCCTGCCCTCGAGTACCGCCTGCCGCCAGGTGCCGCTCCTGGAGACCAGGCGGCCGTCCGGCGCCACGATCGCGCTGTACCCGGTAGTGCTGGCGACGACGACCGCCCGGTCGTGCTCGACCGCGCGCAGGCGGGCCATCGCGAGCTGCTGCCCGGTCTCGCCGGTCTGCCCGTCGCGCTCGAAGGTCGCGTCGTTGGTCTGCATGGTCAGCAGGTTCGCCCCGGCCGTGACCTCGGAGCGGACCAGGTCATCGAACCCGATCTCGTAGCAGATCACGTCGCCGAGCCGGATGCCCTTCCCCGCATGGAGGACGGTGTCGGCGTGACCGGCGGTGAAGTTCACGGGCTGAAGCGCGGTCAGCGGGGTGATCTTCTGCAGCAGGCTCCGGAAGGGGATGACCTCCCCGAACGGCACGAGCCGCCGCTTGTCGTAGACCTGCGTGGGACTGGGGCCGGTGCCGGGGAACCACAGCTGCCCGGCGTTGCGCAGGGGGTTCTGGCGGACCTCGCCGGCCAGCAGCGGGGCGCCGACGGTATCGGTGGCGTCGCTGAGCTCGCTGAAGACCTGCGGGTCCAGGCTGGGGTCGATGTCGGTGGAGTTCTCCGGCCAGATGACCAGGTCCGGCCGGGGCGCTTTCCCGCCGCGGACCGACTGGGCCAGCTTCAGGGTCGCCCGCTCGTGGTTGGCGGTCACCATCAGGTCGTTGAGCTGCGCGGCCAGGGTCGGGCCCCGGGGCACGTTGCCCTGAACGGCGGCGACCTCGGTCGTGGCGTCTCCCGGGCTGACCGGGTCCAGCGTGAAGGCGGCCGGGACCACCGCCAGCCCAATCGCGGCGACCACCATGACCGCGCGCCCGATAAAATGGCGCCTTTTGCCATTGGGCGCGCCCCGGGGGGCTCCGGGGGGTCGTCCCCCCGGGAAGCACATGACCAGCCCGGCGAGGGACGAGCCTGCAAGCGCGATGACGAGCGTGAGCACCGGCGCGCCGCCGATCGCGGCCCAGCCCTGGGTGGGCGCCCCGGCCTGGCTCATCGCGAGCCGGCCCCACGGGAAACCGCCCCACGGCCAGCGGTCGCGTACCGCCTCGGCGGCGACCCACCAGCCGGCCACGCCGAGGGGCCACAGCCGCAGGTTGAGGAGAAGCCGCTGGCCGACGGCCAGGACGCCGAAGATGACCGCGTCCGCGGCGGCCAGCGCGAGCCAGGCGTACCAGGCCACGTTGACCGTCCAGGACAGCAGGGGGAAGAAGAACGCGACGCCGAACACGAGCCCGGTGCCGAGCGACGCCCGCAGCGACCGTCCCCTCAGGGCCAGGGCGAGCGCGGCCGGGCCCAGCGGAGCGAGCGGCCAGGCTCCGTACGGGGGAAACGCCGCGGCCAGCAGAAGGCCGCCGGCCAGCGCGAGGAGCAGGGGCCCCCGCAGGCGCGTGACACAGGCCCGGACCCGGCCTAGCCGCGAGCGCGGATCCCGAACCGGATCCTGGTCCGCTTCCTCGCCGGCGGTTTCTTTCGTGCTGGTCACGGTAGAAGCGTAGTTGTCCGGGCGCACTGGGCTCGACGCGCCGAAGGGGGCAATCTGTCGAAAAGTGTGATCGTCATAATCCATTGCGTTATATTCGAATCGCACACGCCTGTGGGGGGCGCGCGCGTCAGACTGCCAGAGAACCTAGGGGTGGCGACGGCAGACATGCGTGATTGGTATGCGTTGTGATCAGCATCCGGTACAAGAATCTCGCGCCAGGCATGCACGCCGAGGCGGAAACGGCGGCAGCGGGAGTTGTTGTCTACCTGCTGCCCGGGCTGACCCCTGACCAGCGCAAGGCCGCGCTGAGACGGCTGAGGCAGGAGGGAAGCCGGGGGTGCGGGCCGCATCTCCCGGCTGCGCAGCTGACGGCGGCCCTGGCCGCGGACCGGCTGCGAACCGGCGTCCAGTCCACGACCGGAGCCGTGCGGCACCATCCGGTGCGTACCCTCGTCCCGGCCGTCCTGGCCGGGGGCCTGCTGGCGGCGTTCGTGTTCGCGTCCATGTACGCGCGAGTGGACAGCGCGTCCCCGGGACCCGCGCCCGGCGGCGCCGCCAGCTGGACCGTGCCCGTTAGCCCCGCGGACCAGGGATCGTCGTCCCGGGTCCCGGGCCGGCCGCCGGCCCCGCGCGCGGCGCCCCGTCAGGACCCCGCGCGCGGCTCGTCCCGCGGCGCCGCCACCACGAGAGCGCTGCCTACCCGGCCTTAGGCACCGGACAGGACAAGGCCGCTGGTGGGCACGCCGGTCCCGGCGGTGACCACGACCGGGCCGTCGCCGGGAACCTGGTTCACCGAGGTGCCGCGGACCTGCCGGACCGCCTCGGCGATGCCGTTCATGCCGTGGATGTAGGCCTCGCCGAGCTGGCCGCCGTGGGTGTTGAGCGGAAGCCGCCCGCCCAGCTCGATGGCGCCGTCGGCGATGAACCCGGGGGCCTCGCCGCGCCCGCAGAAGCCCAGTTCCTCCAGCTGCATGAGGACGTACGGGGTGAAGTGGTCGTACAGGACCCCCATGCGGATGTCACCCGGCGTCAGCCCGGCCCGCTGCCACAGGTCGCGGCCCACCACGCCCATCTCGGGAAGGCTGGCCAGGTCCCGGTCGTAGTAGCTCGTCATCGTGAACTGGCCGGGGCCGCTGCCCTGGGCCGACGAGCGGATCACGGCGGCGGGCTGGCGCAGGTCCCGGGCCCGCTCCGCGCTCGTGACGACGATGGCGACCGCGCCGTCGCTCTCCTGGCAGCAGTCGAGCAGCTTCAGCGGGTCCACGATCGGCCGGGACGACTGGTGGTCGGAGAGAGTGATCGGCTTCTCGTAGAACCAGGCGTTCCGGTTCTTCGCGGCGTGCTTGCGGTCCGCGACCGCGACCGCGCCGAAGTCGGCGCTGGTGGCCCCGTACTCGTGCATGTACCGCTGGGCGGCCATGGCCACCGTCGCGGCCGGGGTGGACAGGCCCATCGGGTAGTGCCAGGCGTTGTCGGCACCGGAAGTCGTCGGCACGGCGGTCGCGCCCACCGCGACCTGGCCGAAGCGGCGGCCGGACCGTTCGTTCAGCGCCCGGTAGCAGACGACGACCTCGGCGGCGCCCGCCGCGATGGCCAGCGCGGCGTGGTGCACGGTGCCGCAGGCCGCGCCGCCGCCGTACCCGACCTGGCTGAAGAACCGCAGGTCGCCGACCCCGAGCTCGCGGGCGACCGCGATCTCGGCGTTGGAGTCCATCGTGAACGTGACCAGGCCGTCCACGTCCGAGGGGGACAGGCCCGCGTCGTCCAGGGCGGATCTCGTGGCCTCGGCGGCCAGCCGAAGCTCGCTGCGACCGGAGTTCTTCGAGAACTCGGTGGCCCCGATGCCCGCGATCGCCGCGGTGCGTGAAGAGTTGCTCATGAGTTCCTCCCGGGAACCGAGACGCGGACCGTGCCGGTGACGTGCGCCCCCAGGAAGCAGTCGCCCCGGACCGTGATCTCCCATTCGCCCGACCCGTCGCCGGCCGGCTCGGCATGGCCGGAGAAGGCCAGGGTGTCGCCCGCGTAGCAGGGGGCGCCGAGCCGGATCTTGATCGACTTGAAGACCGCGTCCGGTCCGGCCCACCCGGCCGCGAACCGCTGGACGAGGCCGGTCGTGGTCAGGATGTTGACGAAGATGTCCTTGCTGCCCTTGGCCAGGGCCAGGTCCCGGTCGTGATGCACGTCCTGGAAGTCCCGGGTGGCCAGGGCGGAGGACACGATGAACGTCGTCGAGGCCTTGATGACCATCCCGGGCAGCGGCTCGCCGGGCGGCGCGGGCCGCCACGCGGGCAGGGTGACGTCGTCGTCGATCCGGTCGTAGTCCGCGTGGACGGCCATGCCGATCGTCACGTCCTCGGGCTTGACCCCGCGCAGTTCGCCCATGATCCGGCAGCGTTGCCCTTCACTGGCCTCTTCCAGCTCGACCAGGGCGATGACCAGGGGAAGTTTCTTGCCGGGGACCGGCGGGTGCCGGTGGACCACGTAGCTGTAGACGGTGCCCTTGCCGGACGCGACCGTGTAGCCGCCGTCCGCGGGTGTTCCGCACTTCGGGCACATGGGGCCCGGCGGGTGCCGGAGCGCGCCGCAGGAACCGCACTTCTGGACGCGGAGTTCCCCCTGCCTGGTCCCGTCCCAGAAGAACGCCGTATCCGGCGTGACCAGCGGCCGCATGACCTGCCCGCCGGCCCCGGCGGGCGCGGCCGGGCGCTCGGCGCCGGGCTCCGGGGGCTTGAACTTCAGGATCCGGAAGTCCATCGTCGCCACGGCCTCGTCGCCGGAGTACCAGGTGGAGCGCGTGGTCACGAACCAGCCCTCGCCCAGCCCCGTCTTCTTCGGGCCGACGACGTCGACGAGGCTGGCCCGCACGGTGAGCCGCTCGCCGTGCCGCAGGTAGCGGTAGTAGACCTGGTCGCAGTTGGTGGCGACGACGGAGGTGAACCCGGCGCTGTCGAGCACCTCGGTCATGATCCCCAGGGGATCGTCGTCGACCCGGCCGCCGCCCAGTCCGGGCATGGTCCAGGCCTGGATCATCGCGGGCGGCGCGACGCCGTCGCTGGCGGTCCAGGCCGGGTTGGCGTCGCCGATCGCCTCGACCCAGTTGTTGATCAGCGGCAGGTTCACCGGGTCGCGGCCGGCTCGCGGGCTGCACTCGCCCGCGGCCTTCACCTTCTCCGCGGCCTCGAGGATCGGGTCCATACGTTCCTTCCTTCTCTCCCGCCCACGCTTATGTTCGCGATTTGTGTCGCTGGGACAGCAGTTTTCGCGAACTTAAGGGCGACGGGGTGAGGCGGGTGGGGCGGGTAGGCGGGTGGGGTTATCGGGGGACTCGGGGGAGGCCGAGGCCCGCGGTGGCGATCAGCTCGCGCTGGACCTCGTTGACGCCGCCGCCGAAGGTCAGCACGGTGTTGCGCTTGGCCTGGACGTCGATCCACTCGGCCAGGACGGCGGTGGCGGGGTCGGCCGGGTCGCCGTGGCGGCCGACGAGTTCCTCGAGTTCCTGGCCCAGCCGCTGGACCTCCTCCGACCCGTAGATCTTGGTGGCGGAGGCGTCGGCGATGTCGACCCGCTCACTGGCCGCGACCTGCCAGTTGAGCAGTTCGTTGACCCGGAGACTGGCGTAGACGCGGGCCAGGGTGCGGCGCACGTCCGGCAGCTGGTCCAGCGGGCGGCCGTCCGGGCCGGTGCGCTCCGCGGCCCAGCCGGTGACGGCGTCGTACAGGGTGGCGATCCGGCCGGCCGGGCCGAGCATGACCCGCTCGTGGTTAAGCTGCTCGGTGATCAGGCGCCAGCCCTTGTTCTCCTCGCCGACCAGCATCGAGACCGGGACCCGGACCCCGTCGTAGTAGGTGGCGTTCACGTGGTGCGCCCCGTCGTGGGTGATGATCGGCGTCCAGGAGTAGCCGGGGTCCTTCGTGTCCATGATGAGGATCGACAGGCCCTTGTGCTTGGGGGCGCCGGGATCGGTGCGCACCGCGAGCCAGATGTAGTCGGCGTCGTGCGCGCCGGTGGTGAAGATCTTCTGCCCGTTGACCACGTACGAATCGCCATCCCTAACGGCGCGGGTTTTCAGCGACGCCAGGTCGGTACCGGCCTCCGGCTCGGTGTAGCCGATCGCGAAGTGGACCTCGCCCGCCAGGATCCTCGGCAGGAAGAAGTCCTTCTGCTCCTTCGTGCCGTGGACCTGCAGGGTGGGGCCGACGGTCTGCAGCGTGACCGAGGGCAGCGGGATATCGGCCCGCTGGGCCTCGTTGGCGAAGATCTGCTGCTCGATCTGGCCGAAGCCCTTGCCGCCGTATTCTTTGGGCCAGCCGACGCCCATCCAGCCGTCCCGGCCCATCCTCCGGACCACCTCGCGGAAGACCGGGCCGTGCCGCTCGGTCAGCAGGGTCTTCCGCTCCTCTTCCGACAGCAGGCCGCGGAAGTAGGCGCGCAGTTCGTCCCGCAGCGCCCGCTGCGCGTCAGTGAGATCGATGAACATTCTCAGCTCCTTCCCGGGACGCCGCCAGGCGGTCCAGTCGGTAGTCGGCGCCGCCGACCAGCCGGACCAGGTCCTTGACCAGGCCGGAGTAGCGGGGCATCGGGTAGGTGACGTCCATGCCCAGGCCGCCGTGGAGGTGATGGCAGGTCAGCATCGCCTCCGGGGCCCGGGAAGCCAGCCAGTAGGCGGCCACGTTCAGGTCCTCGTCGGCCTCCAGGCCCTCGCCCAGCCGCCAGCAGGCCGCGGTCGCGGCCAGGTGCAGGGTCCGGGCCGTGATGTAGACGTCGGCGACGTGCTGGGCGGCGGCCTGGAAGGTGGCGAGCGGACGCCCGAACTGCTCCCGGGTGCCGACATGCTTTTTGGTCAGGTCCAGGGCGGCGGCGACCGCCCCGTCGGCCACGGCCACCGCGCCCGCGACCGCGAGCCGGTACAGGCCGCCGGCCGCGCCCTCGCGCAGGACGCCCCGGACCGGGACGTTCTCCATCGTCAGCGTGTACTCGGGCTCGCCGCCCGCGGTGTGGGTCCGGGTGGCGGAGGCGTCGGCCGGGTCGATCACGACCACGACCGGGTCACCGTCGCCGGATGACGCGGTGACCAGGATCCGGCCCGCCTCGGCGGCGTACGGGACGCCGACCTTGGTCCCGGAGACGGTCTTCCCGGAGACGGTGACCGACGGCCGGGCCGGGAACGGGTCCGACGGCTCGCGCAGCGCGGCGGTGAGGACCTTCTCGCCGGTGCCGACCCCGGTCAGCAGCTCGGTTTGGAGTGAACGGTCACCCCACGCGGCGACGGGGAGCACGCCCAGGGCCAGGGTCGGGTAGGCGGGCAGGGAGACGCCGGACCGGCCGACCTCGGCCAGCAGTGCGGTCACCTCGGCGACCCCGAAGCCGTTCCCGTCCAGCCACTCCGGCAGCGCCAGCGACAGCAGGTCGGCTTGGGCGAGTTCCTTCCAGCCTCCGCTGGCCAGGACTCCACGGGCGAGGTCGGATATGTCGCGCTGAGTCTCGGTGGGTGTGAAGTCCACTCAGCGGGCCTCCTCTCGGGGCAGGCCGAGCACGCGCTCGGCCACGACGGTCAGCAGGATCTGGCTAGTGCCGCCCGCGATAGACAGGCAGCGGGTCAGCAGGAACTCGTAGACGGGGTCGGCGGCGATTCCGTCCGCGGCCGCGCCCTCGGCCCCGCACAACTCCAGGGCGGTCTCGGCGACGGCCTGCCGGTGCCCGACCCCGAGAATCTTCCGGACGGCGGCCGAGTCACCACCATCCGTTCCGGACAAACGGGCCAGTGCCGTCTGATAGTCCAGCAGCGAACCGCCCAGGGCGCCGGAGACCAGCCCCCCGATCTTCTCGAGGGCGCGGCGGTCGGAGGCCAGGCCGGCCGCGCGGGCCAGGGCGAGCAGTCCCTCGACCTCGTCGCCGAACGACGATCCCTGGCTCATCGCCACCCGTTCGGCGGCCAGCGTGGCCCGGGTGACCCGCCAGCCCTCGCCGGGCTGGCCGAGCACGCGGTCGTCGGGTACGAACACGTCGTCCAGGAAGACCTCGTTGAACAGGGCGCGGCCGGTCATCTCCCGCAGCGGGCGGATGTCCAGTCCCTCGCTTCCCATGTCGACCAGGAAGAACGTGAGTCCCTTGTGCTTGGGCACGTCGGGGTCGGTACGCGCGATGCAGATCGCCCAGTCGGCCTCGTGCGCCAGCGACGTCCACACCTTCTGGCCGTTCAGCACCCACCCGCCGTCGGCCCTCGTGGCCTTGGTGCGCAGGCTGGCCAGGTCCGATCCGGCCTCGGGCTCGCTGAACAGCTGGCACCAGGTGACCTCGCCGCGGACGGTGGGACCGAGGAACCGTTCGGCCTGCTCTCGGGTGCCGTACTGGACGATGGCCTGCCCCGCCCAGCCGCCGATCACCAGGTCGGGCCGGGGGACCCCGGCCTTCGCGAACTCCTCGTCGATGGCCAGGACGTCTCCGGGAGAGGCGCCGATGCCGTGCGGAGAGGGCCAGTACGGGGCGACGTAGCCCTCGTTGGCCAGGGCCGTGCGCCGCTCGGGTTCCGGGAGATCGGAGACCTTCGCGGCGACGGCGCGGGCGGACTCCGCGGCCGGCCCGGTGATGTCGAGGGACAGGTGACGGCGGGCGCCGCCCAGGGCCAGTTCGGCGGTGCGCTCCCGCCATGCCGCCCCGCCGCCCAGGAGGTGGCGGAGGGCGAGGGCGCGGCGCAGGTACAGGTGAGCGTCGTGCTCCCAGGTGAAGCCGATGCCGCCCAGCACCTGCACGCAGTCCTTGGCGTTGTCGACCGCGGCGTCCAGGGACTTCCCGGCGGCGGCCGCGGCGGCCAGGGAGAACTCCTCCCGGCTCCCTCCGTCCAGCGCCTCGTCGGCGGCGCGGGCGGCGTCGCCGGCCAGGGCGGCGGCCTCCTGGGCCCGGCACAGCATGGTCGCGCACAGGTGCTTGATCGCCTGGAACGATCCGATCGGCCGGGCGAACTGCCGGCGGGTCTTGGCGTAGGCGGCGGCGGTGTCGCAGCACCACCGGGCGACCGCGGCGGCCTCGGCCGAGAACAGGGCGGCGGCCAGGTCTGCCGGGTTCAGCCCGGAGGCTGGTGCCTTCTGGGTCACCTCGGAGTCTCGGAGGTCTCGGGGGTATCGACTTTTCAGTATTTGTGTGGATTTAATGACCGCATGCGTGAACCGGATGGTCGCCAGCGGCCGGGAGAAGTCGACCGGAGCGCGGTCCGTGACCGTGACACCGGGATGGCCGGGCGGGATGAAGAACCAGGCGTCGCCGTCCCCGGTCGCCGCCGCGGCCAGCAGGTGCGCCTCCGGGCCGCCGCTCAGCGCCGGGCCGGTCTCGCCGCTGACGACCAGGTCGCCGTCGGCGGTCCAGGTCCCGGTCAGCCCGCCCGGGTGCACGGCCGTTGTCGCGGTGGCGGCGCCCTCGGCCAGGGCGGCCAGGAACTCGCGGGCGCCGGAGTCCGCGGCGAGCGCCAGGCCGGCCAGGACCGATGGCAGCACCGGGCCCGGTGCCAGCGCGACGGTGAGCTCGTCGAGAGCGGCCGCGAGGTCGGCGACGGTGCCCCCGGCCCCGCCCGCCTCGTCCGGCCGGCCGATCGCGAAGACGCCGAGACCGGCCAGGTCCTTCCACTGCCGCGTGGCGGGAGGCGCGGAGGGCGCGTCGGGCGAGGGCTCCCGGGCGCGGACGGAAGCGAGAGTCCCGGTCCGCGCGGCCCAGTCCCGGATGGCGGCCCGCAGGGCCTGCTGTTCAGCGGTGGCGGCGATCGACACCGGCTCCCTCCTTCGCGACGGTTCCCCAGAATTAGAACATGTTTCAGTCTGAGAAGGCTAGCGGTGCCGGCCTGCATCGACATGCTCCGGGCGGGAGAACACCGTTGATAAAATGGATTTACTACAGCGCGTGTCGCGCACGACCGTAGGAGGGGGACAGGCAGCCGATGGCGTCGCCGAGAACAGGTACTACTGCCGCAACGTCCGGCAAGAACGGTGACGGCCAGCAGGTCTCCGCCGCGCAGCGGGACCGCCGGGAGCGCATCCTCGACGCGAGCCTGGCCCTCGCGGCGAAGGGCGGGTACGACGCCGTCCAGATGCGCGTCGTGGCCGAGCAGGCGGGCGTGGCGCTGGGCACGCTGTACCGGTACTTCCCGTCCAAGATTCACCTGCTGGTTTCCGCGCTGGCCCGCGAGTTCGCGCAGACCGAGGAGCGCCTGGAGCGCGCCGTCATCCCCGGCGACACGCCGGGAGAGCGGATGCTGTTCGTGCTGGGGCGGATGACCCGGAACATGCAGCGCAGCCCGATGCTGACCGAGGCCATCACCCGGGCCTTCATGTTCGCCGACCCGAGCGCGGCCGCCGAGGTCAACGCGGTGGCCGGGCTGATGGAGCGGATGCTCGCCCGGGCCATGCACGAGGGCGAGCCCACGCCGGACGAAGCCGCGATCGCCCGCATCATCGGCGATGTGTGGCTTTCGAACCTGGTTGCCTGGGTCACCCGGCGGGCTTCTGCTAACGATGTCAGCGAGAATCTGGAGCTGGCGGTCAGGCTTCTTTTGCGTTAATCCCAGGATTCTCTTTTATCGATCGCCGTTCATTTGAAAAATCGGACAAAACGGGCATAATGCTCCCGCTCTAGTTCTTCCGGGCTAGAGCGGGCTCGCCGTGACGCGCTCCTATACCTAGGTATGCATAGGTACGTGGTACGCGCACATACCAAGTGACGGTACGCCTACATACCAAAAGCCCGCCATTCCCTGGAGAATGGCGGGCTTCGGCTTTATCGGCTACGGGTGGGGCGTCATGTCGTCGACGAGCCACTGGCCGCCGGACTTGCGCATGGTGACCCGCACGGCGACGTCATTCAGGACCGACTCGGCCTTGGCCTTGGTCTTGGTCTGCTGGCTCAGGAACATCAGGAGCGTGACCTTGCTGCCCGAGTACGAGATGACCGACGAGTTCGTCACCGAGGCCGAGGTGACCACCTGGTTCTGCTTGGCGGGGCCCTCGATCTGGCCGGTCATCAGTTTCGAGTAGGTGCCCCGGAACTGCGGCGTCGCGACCGACTCGGCCTTGGACAGGTCGGAGCCGAACGACGAGAAGGTGTAGGACAGCAGCTCCGGCACGTCCGTCGTCGCGGCGGTGGTCGCGTCGGTCCGGGCGCCGCTGGCCTGCTGCTGCCTCACGAAGAAGAAGGCCAGTGCGGCGGTGGCGAGCAGCAGGACCACGCACACGGCGCTCAGGATCCGGACGTTCTTGTCCTTGGGCAGGCGCACCCGGCTTCCGGTCCTGGCCGCCTTCGCGGCCTTCTTCGCGGACTTCGGTGCGGGGGTGGCGGCGGTGGCGTCAGCGTCGGCGGTCACACGAACTCCAGGCTGGTCACGAGCCACTTGCCGTTGCTGGACACCAGGCTGAGCTGCCAGTGGTAGGCCCGCTGCTCCGGCTTGTTGGCGGTCTGCTTATTGGACACGGTGGCCTGAACGTCAATGAGAACCTTGGCCGACCCGCCGTTCACGGACTGGACGCCGGCGTCCAGAACCTTCCCGGTCGAGGTCACCCCGGCCGTGCCCAGGCCCTTGAGGAACTGGCTCTTCCCGGCGGAGATCTGATCCTTCAGATCGCCGGCCGAACCGTTCAGCACCGTCTGGTAATCCTTCGACCCAGTCTGGCTGCTGAGCGTAGTCAGGGCCAGCGCTTCCTGTCGCGACGACGAGAGGATGGTGCTGCGCGTTGACGCTGCATCCGAATTGTTATACACCGACCAACCGAAGAAAACGGTGGTGCCGAGCAGGATCACGCCGAGCACTCCCAGGCCCACCAGCGGCGGGGTCAGCTTGATCGTCCGGGCCTTAGAAGCCCTGCTCTTAGGTGGTTTCGGGGCGTTTTTCTTGCCGGTGCCCCGCCGTGCGCGCGACGCCGTCTTGATGTCGTCGTCGGCTATGTCTGCTTGGTCCAACGCCAGCGCTCCCTAGATTGCGGTGGAGACGGGTGCCTACTCATCGGTAGAAACTACGCCCGCTTCGGAGGCGGAGGTATTACAGTACCCATACACGGTGCTCGTTTTGGCACCGTTTGAAGTGATTAAACAGAACCTGTTGCGTTTTTCACGAACCATGCCGTAGGCTCCGCGCACGATCAATCAGGACACGGATCATTCTCCCCCCGGTCCGCGGCGCGCGTCCTCCGCATGGTCACGTGGGGCAGCCACGCGATGGAGGTCAAAGGTTTCGGATGGCAACGTGGTCGCCTACTAAAGCGATGCGCCCGATTGGCGGGTTCATCGCCATGTCGCTGGATACGGTCAGGGTGCTGTTCAAGCCCCCGTTCCAGCTTCAAGAGTTTCTAGAGCAAACCTGGTTCATCTCCAGGGTCGCGATCGGCCCGACGATCATGTTGACCATCCCGTTCCTGGGCGTGGTTATCTTCCTGATCAACCAGCTGCTCGCGCAGATCGGAGGCATCGACCTCTCCGGCGCGGGCGTGGGGCTGGCGGTTATCCGGGAGATCGGTCCCGTGGCCAGTGTGCTCATCGTCGCCGGCGCCGGCGGCACCGCGATCAGCGCGGACCTGGGCGCGCGGAAGATCCGCGATGAGATCGACGCGATCCGGGTGCTGGGCATTGACCCGGTTCACCGTCTCGTCGTGCCCCGGGTGCTTGCCTCCACCGTCGTGGCGATGATGCTGAACTGCGTGGTCTGCGTTGTGGCGATCTGCACCGGCTATGTGCTGTCGGTGACCGCCCAGGGCGCCAGCCCGGGGCAGTTCGTCTCCTCGCTGACGCTGCTGACGCACTTCAGTGACCTGGTCCTGAGTGAGGTCAAGTCCGCGCTGTTCGGCCTGAGCACCGGCCTGGTGGCCTGCTACCGCGGTCTGACGACCGGCGGCGGCCCCAAGGGTGTCGGTGACTCCGTGAACCAGACCGTCGTCCTGGCTGTGGTCCTCCTGGGTGTCCTTGACGTTCTGATGACCGCCGTCTACCTGCAACTGGGAAACCAGGTCTGAAGGAGCAGCAGAGCATATGGCGTTGAAAGACATGGGTCGGGTGCTCTCGGGCCCCGGCGACGCACTTGAGAGCTTCGGCCAGCAAGTCGAGCTCTACGGCAAGGCCTATGGCTGGTTTTGGCGGGCGTTTAAGAACTACAAGAAGGAGATCGTCCGACAGATCACCGCGGTCAGCTTTGGCCGCGGTGCGCTGGCGATGGTGGGCGGTACCGCGGTGATCGTCGCGGTGCTGACCGGCCTCGCCGGCGTTGAGGTGTCTCTGCAGGGTTACTCCCAGCTGGCGAACATCGGCGTCGAGGCCCTGACCGGCTTCGTCTCCGCGTACGTCAACACCCGGATTGCGGCTCCCCTGATCGCGGCCATCGCGCTGATCTCGACCGTCGGGTCGGGCTTCACCGCGGAGCTGGGCGCGATGAAGATCAGCGATGAGATCGACGCCCTGGAGGCCATGGCCATCCCGTCGATCCCGTTCCTGGTCACCACGCGGATCATCGCCGGTTTCGTCGCGGTCACGCCGCTGTACGCGATCGCGCTGATCAGCTCCTACACCCTGTCGCGGCTGGCCGTCACGGACTTCTTCCACCAGGCGACGGGCGCCTACGACCACTACTTCTCCACGTTCCTGGTCCCCTCCGACATCTTGAACTCCTTTATCGAAGTGCTGTTGATGTCGGTCGTGATCATGTCGGTGCACTGTTACTACGGCTACACGGCCAGCGGCGGTCCCGCCGGCGTGGGCGAGGCCGTGGGCCGTGCGGTCCGACTGTCACTGGTCGCGGTCATGTTCGTCGCGCTCGCCGCGAGCATGGTCCTGTACGGCCACTCCAACACCCTGCACCTCGCGAGGTAGCCGACAATGACTGTGCTTGAAACCGATAAGCGCGGCCGGCCGAAGGCTAATATGCCCAAGCCCACGCGGCGTCCGATGAACCAGCGGACGCGCCGCCAATTTCTAGGAGCGATCGGACTGCTCGCGGTCCTCGCCATCATTGGCGGGGTGATCCTGACGTATGAGCAGGTCTTCACCCCGGGGGTGACCGCCACCGTGCTGTCGCCCCGAGCCGGGTTGCTGATGGAAAAGGGCGCTGACGTGACCCTGGACGGCGTCACCGTCGGACAGGTCACGTCGATTGACCCGGTTGGCGACAGCCAGGCCCGGCTGGGCATCAAGATCCAGCCCAACCAGCAGCAGTTCATCCCGTCCAACGTCACGGCCTCGATTGACGCGCCCAGCGTGTTCGGTCCGAAGTTCGTGAACCTGACCGCCCCGAAGCAGGCGGCGACCCAGACGATCCAGGCTGGCCAGGTCATCAACCAGGTCCAGGTCTCGCCCGAGATCGACACGGTCTTCTCCAACCTGGTGGGCGTGCTGAACTCGGTCCACCCGGCGAAGGTGGCCGCCACGCTCGGCGCGATCTCCACCTCGCTGAACGGGCAGGGCGCTAACCTTGGCAACTTCATTGGCCAGTTCAACTCCTACCTGCAGCAGTTCAACCCGAGCCTTCCGGCCCTCGGCAACGACCTGGCGGTCGCCCCTTCGGTGGCCAACGCCTGGTCGATCGCCACGCCGGACGCGCTGAAGACCCTGGACAACCTGCGGGTCACCAGCGGCACGCTGACTGCCCAGCAGGCTCAGTTCGACGCGTTCCTGGTCAACCTGTCCGGCTTCGCGGGCAACAGCCAGAGCTTCCTGTCGAACAACGAGGCGGGCCTGACCAAGACGCTGTCGACGCTGCTGCCCACCTCGCAGCTGCTGAACCAGTACTCGCCGGAGATCGGCTGCCTGACCGCCAGCGCGTCGGAGATCAACAACGTCACGACGTCGAACTCGCTGACGCTGAACACGGCGGTGGTTCCGGGTGCCAAGGAGTACAGCAACCCGTCCAACCTTCCCGTGGTCGGAGCGAAGTCGGCCGCGAGTTGCTACGGCGGCCCGCTGACCAAGCAGACCGCGGCGAGCTGGAACGGCATCAACTTCAATGACGGCAGCGGCGGGGCCGGCGCCAGCAGCAACAGCTCGTCGGCGACGCTTAACCCCAACCTGGCCCAGGACCTGTTCGGCTCCAACGCGGCGGCGGCTTCCTCCGCGGCCAAGAAGGGGAAGTGATATGCGCTCTCTCCTGATCAAGTGCGCGGTGCTGCTCACTGTCACGGTGGTCCTGGCCGGAATCCTGGTGGTCGAGTTCGACAACCTGCAGTTCCAGCCGCAGCACACCTACAAGGCCCTGTTCACCAACGTGTCGGGGCTGAAGGCCGGCGACACGGTGAAGGCGGCCGGCGTCAACGTCGGCCGCGTGGACAGCCTGGCCCTGCAGAAGAACAACCAGATCCTGGTGACGTTCTCCTCCAGCAACCACGTTCCGCTCACCAAGGACACCACCCTGACGGTGCGGTTCAAGGACATGCTGGGCAACCGTTACCTCGAGGTCAACCAGCCGACCGCCCAGGCGGCCTCGCTGACCAGCAACGAGACGATCCCGGCGACGCAGACCCAGCCGGCCCTCAGCCTGGACGCTCTGTTCAACGGCTTCCAGCCCCTGTTCCAGGGCCTGCAGCCGGCGCAGATCAACCAGCTGTCGGCGGAACTGGTCAGCGTCATGCAGGGCGAGGGCGGCACCATCGACGGGCTGCTCACCACGATCGGCTCGCTGACCAGCACCCTGGCCAACCGGGACAAGCTGATCGACCAGGTCATCGACAACCTCAACTCGGTGCTCACCTCGGTGAGCAAGCACGACACCGAGCTGGACTCCCTGGTCGTGAACCTGCAGCAGCTCGTCAGCGGGCTGTCCGCCGACCGCAACACGATCGGCGACTCGCTCGGCGGTATCGCCAACGTGAGCGGCACCCTGGCCGGCCTGCTCCAGCAGGCCCGGCCCGACATCTCCGGGACCATCGACAAGACTGGCCAGCTCTCCACGGAGCTGAACGGTGACACCAGCACCATTAACAAGGAACTTGTGGACATCCCGCAGGCCTACCAGGACATGAGCCGCCAGGGCCTGTACGGATCGTTCTTCAACTTCTACCTCTGCGGTGTGCAGATTCGTACCGATGGTGTCACCACGCCCATGATGAAGAGCGAGGAACAGCGGTGCCAAGGCTCATGAACAAGTCCTTCGGGGAGATGAACCCCGTCCGGATCGGCATCGTCGGCATCGCGGGCTTGCTCGCGATCGCCATGCTGGCGCTGAACTCCGGAGCCATCATTCGCCACTTCACCCAGACCACCTACCAGGCGAACTTCTCGGACGCCGGCGGTCTGGCCTCGGGTGACTCGGTGGTCATCGGCGGCCTCACCATGGGCCAGGTCGAGTCGGTCGCCCTGCAGGGCAACCACGTCCACGTCGTCTTCTCCGTCAAGCACGGCGGCCAGCTCGGGAACGCCACCGGCGCCTCGATCAGCACCGCCACCCTGCTGGGCACCAAGGAGCTCGAGGTGGACCCGGCCGGGACGGGCACGCTGGCCTCGGGATCGACCATCCCGGAGTCGCGGACCCAGTCGCCGTACAACCTCGACCAGATCCTGACCACGCTGACCAACAAGGGCAGCGCGATCAACTCGAACGAGGTCGCCAACGCGTTCAACACGATCTCGACGACGCTGCAGAACTCGCCGGCGCCGCTGCGCAACGCGCTGTCCGGCGTCCAGCGGCTGTCGCAGACGATCGCGTCCCGGGACCAGGAGCTCTCCTCGCTGCTGTCCGCGTCCAGCAACGTGACCGGCCTGCTGGCGACTCGCAGCCAGCAGATCGGCGTCCTGATCAACGACGGCAACCAGCTCATGCAGACCCTGTACGAGCGGCGTCAGCAGATTCAGGAACTTCTGGTCAACGTGACCGCCGTGGTTGACCAGGTCAAGGGCCTGGCCACCGACAACCAGCAGAAGATCGGCGGGGCCATGGCCCAGCTGCAGGGTGTCGAGAACACGCTGAAGGCGAACTCCGACAACATCACGAAGACGATCCAGGGGCTGCAGCGGTACTCGCTCGGCCTGGGCGAGATTGTGGGAAGCGGACCGTGGCTCTACGCCTACGTGCAGAACCTTGTGCCGGGCAACATGGCCTCCGCCGTCCCCAGCATCCTTGGGCAGAAGGCGGGGAGCTGACACCATGAGCAAGCTGAAGCCCAAGAACCGTTTCATGGCCGGCGCCGCGACGCTGATCGTGGTCATCGCCGCGGTGTCCGCGGCCGTGGTCATGTGGCCGAGCCAGCAGAACAAGACCATCACCGCCTACTTCTCGGCGGCGACCGACCTTTACACCGGGGACCACGTCACGATCCTCGGCGTGCCGGTCGGCCAGGTCTCGAAGGTCACCTCGCAGGGCGGCCGCGTCAAGGTCCAGCTGACCATCAACAAGGGCGTGCAGGTGCCGGCCGCCGCCAAGGCGGCGATCGTCACGCCCACCCTGGTCACCACCCGGGAGGTCCAGCTCACCCCGGCCTACACCAGCGGGCCCGCGATGGCCGACGGCGGAAGCATTCCGACGTCGCGCACGGCGGTGCCGGTCGAGTGGGACCAGATCGAGGGCGAGATGAACCAGCTCTCGACGGCCCTGGGGCCGAAGGGGCAGTCGCACGGTGCCCTGAACAACCTCCTGAACACCTCGGCGGCCAACCTTAAGGGGCAGGGCTCGAACCTGCACAACACGCTGACCGCGCTGTCGCAGGCCACGACGACCCTGGCGGACAACAAGGGCAACATGTTCGCCACGATCGACAACCTGCAGACGTTCGTCAAGGTGCTGGCCGACGCCAACACCCAGGTCAACCAGTTCAACAACGAGCTGACCTCGGTGTCCGGCGTGCTGGCCAACAACAAGACCCAGCTGGCCACCGCGCTGTCGACGCTGAACTCCTCGCTCGGCACGGTGGAGAGCTTCGTCAAGAACAACCGCACGGCCCTGGCGAACAACATCAGCGGCCTGGACAGCGTCACCGGGAACCTCGCGAAGAACGACCAGGCTCTGGCCGACGTCCTGCAGCGGCTGCCCAACGAGGCGTCCAACTTCAACAACATCTACGACCCGAAGAACCACGCCCTCAACGAGGGACTCGCGATGGAGAACCTGCAGGATCCGGCGAGTTTCGTGTGCTCGACTCTCGGGTCGGTGATCAACAGTCAGACCCAGGCCGATCAGCAGTGCCAGACGGCGCTCGACCCGCTGCTGAAGACGCTGAGTTCCTCCAACGTGAACCTGCCGAACCTCTCCCCGATCCAAAGCGGCTCCAGCTCCAATGCCACCACGGGCGGGACGAACAAGTCCTCTGGCGGGTCGAACCCCATCACTTCGCTGCTCGGAGGCAACGGCTAATGATGAGACGACGCTTGGCCCGGGCTGCGGCCGGCATCGCCAGCGCCGCACTGCTTGGCGCCGCGGTCAGCGGCTGCCAGTTCACGGGATTCGGAAACGAGTCGCTTCCGTTCACCCACGGGACCGGCTCCGGCACCTACACCGTCATGGCCCAGGTCGCCAACGTGGACAACCTGGCTCCCAACTCTGAGGTCATGGTCAATGACGTTAGCGTCGGGACGGTCAAGGCGATTCACTTCAGCAACTGGCACGCGGACCTGACGATCTCGCTGCCGGACAGCGTGAAGCTCCCGGCCAACGCCACGGCCACCATCGGGCAGAAGAGCCTGCTCGGTGCCGAGTACGTGGCGCTCGCTCCGCCGACGAACGCCAGGCCCGCCGGGACGCTGGCGAACGGCGGCCGGATCGGGCTGGCGAGCAGCACGGCCTACCCGGCCACGGAGGACGTGCTGGCCTCGCTGTCCACCTTCCTCAACGGCGGCGGACTGAATCAGCTGTCCACCATCACCCGGGAGATGAACGCGACCCTCAACGGTCACGAGCAGCAGGCCCGGCAGCTTCTGTCGAACCTGCAGGTCTTCTCCGGCACGGTGAACCAGCAGAAGCAGTCCATCGTGTCCACCCTCAGCTCGATGAACACGCTCGCCGCCCAGGTCAGGTCGCAGAACAAGACCCTGACCAACGCCATCGACGGCATCCCGGGCGGGCTGAAGGTGCTCAACAAGGACGAGGGCGACCTGACCCAGGCCCTGAGCTCGCTGAGCAACCTGAGCACGGTGGCCGACCGCGTCATCAACGAGAACAGCGCCAACCTGCTGGGCAACCTGCACGACCTGCAGGCCCCGCTCCAGCAGCTTGTGTCGTCCGAGAAGAACCTCGTGAACGGCCTGACCGCCGTCGCGACCTTCCCGCTGCCGACCAAGGTGGTGCTCAACACAACCAAGGGCGACTACACCAACGTGAACATCGTCTTCGACCTGACCTCTTCCACGCTGCAGAAGACCTGGCTGTCCAGCGGCGCCACCGGAAGCAGTTCGGGCAAGAACAGCAACCCGCTGACCGCCCCGGTCAAGGGCGTGCAGGGAATCGTCAACGGTGTCACGGGCGGTACGAAGAACAGCCCGAACAGCACCCCGAGCTCGGGCTCGACCCCCAGCAGCAGCCCGAGCCCGAAGCCCACGTGCAGCAGCAACCTCGGTGGTGCCATCAACGGTGCCCTCGGGGGGTGCAGTAAGTGAACGCCAAGCTCGTTCGCAACCAGCTCATCGCGTTCGTCATCGTGACGGTGCTCGGCATCGGCTACGCGATGTCGAGCTACGTGGGCCTGCCCAAGCTGATGGGCTTCGGCACCTACAAGGTGTCGGTCGGACTGCCGGCGGCGGGCGGCCTGTACGCCAACGCCGCCGTCACCGAGCGGGGCGTGACCGTGGGGAAGGTCGACGGAATCCACCTGACCAAGCAGGGGGTTTTCGCCGACATCAGCCTCAACAACGGCACGAAGATCCCGTCCGACGTGAGCGCGAAGGTGAACAACACCTCCGCCGTGGGTGAGCAGTACCTCGACCTCACCCCGCAGTCCGGCGGCGGACCGTACCTGGCCAACGGGGCCGTGATCCCGTCGAGCAAGGTGACCCTGCCGCCGGACCCGTCCCAGTCCCTCGCGGACCTGAACTCGCTGCTCGCGTCGGTGCCGAAGTCGCAGCTCAACACGACGGTCAACGAGCTCTACAACGCGTTCAACGGGACCGGGCCGGACCTGCGGAAGCTCACGACCTCCTCCGAGTCGCTGCTCGGGGCCGCGTCGCAGAACCTGCAGCCGACGAAGGCTCTGATCAACGAGTCGGATCCGGTGCTGAACACGCAGGCGGCCAACAGCGCGAACATCAAGCAGTTCAGCCAGAATCTCTCGGCGTTCACGGCGCAGCTGAGGTCCAGCAACAATGACCTGACCGGCACCATCGACAAGTCCCCCGGGACGCTCAACCAGGTCGATGACATGATCGGGCAGCTGCAGCCGACCGTGCCGCTGCTGCTGGACAATCTGACCTCCCTCGGCCAGGTGTCCAAGGTCTACCTGAACAACGAGCAGCAGTCCTTCGTGATTCTGCCCGCTGTCTTCAACGACGCGACCGCGGCGATCCTGAACGCGCCGAAGCCCGGCGAGGCCAACGTGGACATCCCGATGCAGGCTGACCAGCCGTGTACTCAGGGATACACCAGCAAGCAGCGGCAGCCCACCGACACCAGCAGCGAGGCGGCTCCCAACCCGACCCCGTACTGCCAGGCGTCGCAGAGCAGCCCGTCGGCGACCCGTACGGCGCACAACGACCCGTGCCCGAACAACCCCTCGATCCGGTCGGCCTCGGCCGCCGGCTGCGGGCTGAACTTCGGGACCGCGGACGCGGCGGATGAAGGCAGCAGCTCCACGAGCGGCAGCACCACCTCCGCCACGTACCAGCCGGGCAGCGGCCTGTTCGTCGGCCCGGGCGGGACGCTGTACTCCGCCGGAGAGAACACCATCTCCGGCAGCGGCCCGAACACCCTGGCGGGTCTGATGAACGAGACCGTCAACGGATAACCGCGAACCCGGGTGAACGCGCCCGGTAAGCATGTGGAAGGCGGCTGGCCCTAGGCCAGCCGCCTTTCTGCTGCCCAGCGGGTGAGCTGGTGCCGGGAGGACAGCTGCAGCTTGCGCAGCACGGAGGAGACGTGGCTCTCCACGGTCTTCACCGAGATGAACAGCTCGCGGGCGATCTCCTTGTAGGTGCATCCCTGGGCGATCAGCCGCAGCACCTCCCGCTCGCGCCCGGTCAGCTGGTCCAGCTCCGGGTCGAACGACGGCTTCAGCCCCGCCTCGGGCAGCGGGGAGGACGCGAAGGCGTCCAGCACGAATCCGGCCAGCCGGTGGGAGAACACCGCGTCCCCGTCGGCCACCCGCCGGATGGCGTCGGTGAGCTCGGCGGTGGAGATCGTCTTGGTCACGTACCCCCGGGCGCCCGCCCGGATCACCGCGATCACGTCCTCGGGCGCGTCCGACGCGGACAGGGCCAGGAATCGGACCGACGGGTGCTCCGGCCGCACCGCCGAGAGGACCGCCTGCCCGCCGCCGCCCGGCAGGTGGACGTCCAGCAGCACCACGTCCGGCTCCAGCCGGGAAATCAGCTCGATGGCCGGGCCAACGTCGCCCGCCTCCCCGACGACCTCGACCGACCGGCCCAGTTCGGCTCGCACGCCGGACCGGAACAGCCCGTGGTCGTCCACCAGCACTACTTTCGGCACGCCGGCGATCACTGGCCCGCCTCCGTCTTCTGCCCCTCGGGCTCCTCGGAATCCGTTCGCGTCTCTTGCCCCGCCGCCGCTCCCGCCGAAGCCCGCGGCATGGTGAGCGTCACCTTCGTTCCCTCGCCCGGCGCGGACTGCACGTCCGCCGTCCCGCCGTGCCGGGCCATGCGCCCGCGGATCGACTCCGAGATTCCCCGGCGGTCCGGGGCCACCGCCTCCGGGTCGAAGCCCTGCCCCCGGTCCCGCACGACTACTTCCGCCTGCCCGGGGCTCACCTCGGCGAACAGCGAGATGACCGGCGCGCCGGACCACTTGGCCGCGTTCACCACCGCCTCGCGGGCCGCGGCGAGCTGCGCGCTCAGGCTGTCGTCGAGCGGGCAGTCCCCGACGGTGACGACCTCGACCGGGACGCCGTGCCGGGCCTCCGCGTCCTGCTGGATCTCGCGGACCGCCGCCGCCAGGGTGTCGGCGGCCGCCGTGCCCGGGGCCCGGCCCTCGAACAGCCACGATCGCAGTTCCCGTTCCTGGGCCCGGGCCAGGGACACGACCGCGGCGGGATCATCCGAGCGCCGCTGGATCAGGGCGAGGGTCTGGAGCACGGAATCGTGGACCCGGGCGGCCACCTCGGCTCGTTCCTCGGCCCGGGCGCGGGCCTGGCGCTCCAGGACCAGGTCGCGGGCGATCCGGAACCACCAGGGTCCGAGCAGCAGCACCAGCCCCGCCGCCAGCAGCACCATGCCGGCCAGCGGGCGGAGCATGGCCAGGCTAGCGCGGGCGCCGAGCAGCCAGCCGAGCCCGGCGCACAGCAGCACGGCCCCGCCGATGATGCGGATCGCGGTCGCCCGCCTGGCGGACGAGCCTCCGGAGATCCCGCTCAGCGGCTCGACTAGCCGCCGCATGGTCTCCTGCTCCGCGGGCGACGCGTTGCGCCAGATCAAGGCCAGGCAGCCCACGCTGACCACCTGGTTCCAGCCCCAGCCCACGATCTGGCCCTGGCTGACCGACCCCAGCAGCAGGAGGAGGACCGCGAGCAGTGACGCCAGGCCGAGGGCGAGCGCGATGCCGCGCGAGTCCTGCCGGGCCCGGCTGGCGATGCTCTCGTCCGTGCCCCCGGCGGGGATCAGCAGCCAGCCGAGGAGGTAGAACGGAACGATCAGCCCCCCGCTGATCAGGGTGATGACCACGATTACCACCCGGATGGCGGTCACGTGGTCGCCGCGGCCGCGACGGGCCGCGATGCCGGCCGCGACGCCGCCGGCCAGGCCGTTGTCCAGGTCGCGGCGGAACTGCCCGCTGTCCCACCGGGCTCTTTCTTCCTGGAGTCCCACCCAGTGCTCGCCGTTCCAGCGCTCGCGGACGCGGGCGCCCGGCGGCCGGTGCCGGTGGTGGGCGTCGGGCCTGGTCTGCGTCGGAGGTTCCCTCACGCATCCCATGATGCCCTCCGAACGCCCCCGAGACCATCAGGGTCATCCCGGAGCCGGACCCGGGGATTCGCCGGGGCCCCTGAGACGGCACGCGGCGGATCAGGGTCGCCTCCCGGGGTTTCCCCGATGCGGCGCGGGGCCCG
>WRBL01000022.1 GCA_009784565.1 Streptosporangiales bacterium
CCCGGGGGCCCCGGCGTTCCGGGAGGTCCCCCCGGACCAATGGGACCCGGAGGCCCGGGCGGCCCTGGCGGCCCCGGCGGTCCGAGAGGCCCGCGCGGTCCGCGGACCGGCCTGATCGGCGGTCCGCCGCCCCGCGAAGGCGACCCCCGGATGCGTCCGAGGCCCTTCCGCCGCCCGTTTGACGACTTCTAGCCGGCCCGTTCCGGCGGCTGCTTCCCGCCGGTTACGAGACCTCGGCGCGCACCTGGGCGGCCGCGGCGGCCAGCGCCGTCAGCTTCCCGAACGCCGACGCCCGCGGCAGGTACTTCATCCCGCAGTCCGGGGCCAGCACCATCTGGGACGCCGGAACGTGCGCCCGCGCCCGCCGGATCCGTTCGGCCACCACGTCGGGGGTCTCCACCTCGGGGGTGCTCAGGTCGAGCACGCCGAGGATGACCGTCTTCCCGGCGTCCGCCAGGGTCGCCAGAACCGAAGTATCCAGGTTCGACTGCGCGGTCTCGACCGAGACCTGGTCACAGGAGCATTCGGCCAGCTCGGGCAGGAACGAGTAGCCCGACGGCCGTTCCCGGACCATCGCCGGGTAGCCGAAGCACAGATGCACCGCGGTCGTGCCGGACACGCCGTCCAGCGCCCGGTTGACCACGTCGACCCCGTACTTCGCCGCCTCCTCCGCCCGGGCCTGCAGCCAGGGCTCGTCCAGCTGCACGATGTCGGCTCCGGCCGCGAAGAGATCACGCACCTCTTCGTTCACGACGTCGGCGTAGGCCCGGGCCAGCGCCTCCCGGGATCCGTAGTGGTCGTCCTGTGCCTGCTGGGCCATCGTGAACGGGCCGGGCACGGTGATCTTGACCTGCTTGCTGTCGGACACATGGGCCCGGAGGTACTCCAGGTCCGCCACCTCGACCGGGTGCCGCCGGCGGAGGGGGCCGGTCACCCGGGGCACCGGGATGGGCTCACCGCTGCGGTTCAGCGTGGTGCCGTGGTTGTCGAGATCCAGCCCGTCCAGCGCGGTGGCGAACCGGTTGGAGTAGCTCTCCCGGCGGATCTCTCCGTCGGTGATGATGTCCAGGCCGGCTTCTTCCTGGTCGCGGAGGGCCAGCAGAGTCGCGTCGTCCTGGGCCTGCGCGAGGTACTCAGGGGCGACTCGCCACAGTTCCCGGGCCCGGACCCGGGGAGGGAACCGCCCGGCGAGGCGTTCCCGGTCGATCAGCCAGTCCGGCTGCGCGTAGCTTCCGACGAGTGATGTGGGGAGCAGCATGATGGCACGCTACAGCCGGAATTTTCCCGGCGGAAGGCCCTACCCGGCCGGGGCTTCCCCGGCGGCTCCTCCCGCGGTTCCGGCGGCCTGGCCGGCGATGGCCTGGAGGAGCTCGGTCCGCAGCTGCCCGATCTCCGCTCGCAGTTCGTGGATCGTGACGTCCCGGGACTCGTCGGTGAGGGTGACCGAGATGGTGCCGCCGGGGGTCAGGGTGGCTTCCTTGATTTCCTCGAGGTCGTCGGCGCCCTGCTGACGGCAGGCGGCGATCACGTCGGAACGGCGTAGCCCGAGCTTGCGGAGCGCCACGTTGTCGGGCCGCCCGTTGCTGACCAGGACGGTGGGGGAGCCCTCGAAGAGCCGGAGCAGGCGCGGGTAGCGGTTGCTCACCCGCACGACCCCGGAGTTGAGCAGGATCAGCACGACGGCGCCGAGCAGGCCGCCGGTCAGGCTGTTGTCGGGGCCGATCACGGCGTTCTGCACCACGTTGGACAGCAGCAGCATGACCACGAGGTCGAAGCTGTTGAGCTGGGCCAGGTCACGCTTGCCGGCCACGCGCAGCAGGATCGCGAGGCCGGCGTAGACGAGCACGGTGCGCAGCACCTTGTCCAGCAGCGGGATCTGGACGTTCATCATGTCGGCCCACATTTTCCGGGGTCCCCTTCCGGCGTGTTCGGCTAGATCGGTACACAATAATGCCGAACGGATCTTCGCTGCTGTCCCGCTCTTAGCGTTACTGTTACGTTTAGTGCGGAATGCCGGAGATGAGGTCGCCGACCCGGGCCAGCGCCTCGCCCGTCGTGACCCTGGTGCCGTTCCCGGGGCCGCCGTCGCCGTCGCCGGACTCCAGCTGGTCGGCCAGCCGGTAGAGCGCGTACAGTCCGCGTACGCCCGCCCAGCGGGCCGGCTCGGGCTCCCAGGAACGCCAGCGGTGCCCGGCCCAGGGCAGCGCGGTCAGTTCCGAGTCGCGGCCCGTGACCAGGTCGGCCAGGGTGCGCCCGGCCAGGTTGGCGGCGGCGACGCCGTGCCCGGTGTAGCCGCCGGCCCATCCGATTCCCGAGGCGGGATGGTAGGTGACCGACGCGCACCAGTCGCGCGGCACCCCGAGCACGCCGCACCAGGCGTGGGCGACCGGCGTCCCGGCCGCGGCCGGGAAGAGCCGGTCCAGGGCCGTCCTGAGCGCCTCGACGGTCCCTCCGTCGATGACCCCGCGCTGGTCGGTCGCCGATCCGAACCGGTACGGGACCCCGCGGCCGCCGATGGCGATCCGGCCGTCCGCGGTGCGCTGCGCGTAGACGTAGGCGTGGGCCTCGTCCGACAGCGTCTCGGCGTTCTCCCAGCCGATCTGGTCCCAGGCCGCCTGGGGGAGGGGCTCGGTGACGATCATGGAGCTGTTCATCGGCAGCAGGTCCCGCCGGTGGCCGGGCAGCGCGGCGGTGAAGCCCTCGGTGCAGCGCAGCACGCTGCGGGCCCGCACGTCCCCGAACACGGTCCGGGCTACCGCGCCCACGCCCGGGTGAGGGTGGGATCCGGGCGGCAGGATCTCGGTGACCGGCGTCGCCTCGTAGATCTCGACGCCCCGCCGCTCGGCCGCCGCGGCCAGCCCGGCCGCCAGCGCCGCGGGCTGGATCCGGGCGGAGTGCGGCGCGTACAGGCCGCCGAGGGCTCCGCTGACGCGGATGCGGTCGCTGAGGTCGTCGCGGCCGAGGAACTCGTAGACGTCGCGGCCGTCGCCGGCGTCCCGGCGGTGCTTCAGTCCGGCGCGGAGCCGGGCCAGCTGAGACGGCGTGGTGGCCACGGCCAGCCGCCCGCCCCGGGTGAAGTCGGCGGGGATGGCCTCGGCCTCGATGACCGAGCCGACCTCGTCGACCGTGTCCCGGAGCGCGGCCTCCAGCGCCCGGACCCCCTCAGGTCCCCGCGGCCCGCGGGCGTAGCGGTCGGCGGACCCGGGAAGCTCGGAGGTGACCCAGCCGCCGTTGCGGCCCGAGGCTCCGAACCCGGCGAACGCCGCCTCCAGCACGATCACGCGCAGTTCGGGGCGCAGGCCCTTGAGGTAGTAAGCGGTCCACAGTCCTGTGTACCCGCCGCCGACAATGCAGACATCGGCCTGGTCCGGCCCGGGCAGCGACGGACGCCGCGCGGGAAATCCCCCGAGTGCCTGCCACCAGTAGGAAACGTCGCCATTACGCATGATCGGACTGTACCTGTCCGGGGTCAGCGACCCTGTGACCAGGCGTGCGTCATCCCATATGCCCAGTTGGAGTGCAGGGTGTCCCGTTGCGGGTACCTTGAACACGGAGGAAACAACATGCGACTTGGGGTGCTGGACGTCGGCTCCAACACGGTTCACATGCTGGTGGTTGATGCGCACCCGGGCGCACGGCCTCTGCCAGCGTTCTCCCACAAGGTTGACCTGCGCCTGGCCGCCCAGATCGAGGATGACAACCGGTTGTCCGAGGATGGCGCCAAGCGGCTGGAAGAGATCGTCGCGGAGGCGGTAGGCATCGCCGAGGACAAGGGCGTCGAGGACTTCCTGTCCTTCGCCACGTCCGCGGTGCGGGACGCCGTGAACGGCGAGGAAGTGCTGGCCGGAATCGCCGAGCGGACCGGGGTAGAGACCCGGGTGCTGTCCGGCGAGAGCGAGGCGCGGCTTACCTTCCTGGCGGCGCGGCGCTGGTTCGGCTGGTCCTCGGGGCGGCTGCTGCTGTTCGACATCGGCGGCGGCTCGCTGGAGGTGGCCGCCGGCCAGGACGAGGAGCCGGAAGTGGCGATGTCGCTGCCCCTGGGCGCCGGGCGGCTGACCCGGGACTGGCTGAGCGACGATCCGCCGTCGTCGGACGAGGTGCGGGCGCTCCGCCGGCACGTGCGGGCGGAGATCGCCCGGTACGCCGGGCAGTTCCTGCGCGGCGGGAGCGCCGACCACGCGGTCGGGACGTCCAAGACCTTCCGGCAGCTGGCCCGGATCGCCGGCGCGGCCCCGTCGAGCGAGGGCTTCTACACCAAGCGCTTCCTGAAGCACAGCGACGTCAGCCTGTGGGCCGAGCGCCTGGCCGCCATGACGCGCGACGAGCGGGCCCGGCTCCCCGGAGTTTCCGAGGGGCGCGCCGGACAGATGGTCGCCGGCGCGATCGTGGCCGACGCCGTCATGGACCTGATGGGCGCCGAACGCCTGGAAATCTGCCCCTGGGCCCTCCGTGAAGGCGTCATTCTCAAGCGCCTGGACACTCTCAGCTAACGATTCGCCCCTAGCAGCGGACGAGGGCCCTTCCAGGCGCTGACCCGAAAGAACCCTCGTCTACGCGGGTGATGCCGGTTACCCCGTGACGTTGTAGCCGCCATCCGGGAAGCCCGGAGGGTTGGGGGTACGCCGGGGGAGGGGCTGGCCGTTGCTGTCCGGCCGGCTGTCCCGGGCTCGCGTCCCGTCCGAGGCGACCGAGCTGTCGCTGGGGAGCGGCAGGCCGCTCGGGATGGGCAGCGAGTTCCGGGGACTTTCGGTGGACTGGCCGCTGGTCCGCTGCGGCATCGCGGGCGACGCCGGGGCGGTGGCCGGTGCCGGGGGCGCCGGTGCCGCCGGGGGCATGGAGGTGGCGGTGGGCTTGGAGGTGGCGTGCCGGCCGCTGGCCGTGGGCAGCTGGGCGTGAACCGGGCTCGACGAGGTGCTGCGCATGATCTGCCCCTCGCGGCCCTTCGGTTCCTCGTCCTGCCCGGGCCGGTCGCCTGAGGAGGACGTGCCGCCGGCCGGCGCACCGCTGGAGGACGGGGCCCCGGACGAGGAGTTGCCCGGCGAGGAGCTGCCTGTCGAGGGGCTGCCTGTCGAGGAGTTGCCGGCGATGGTCGGGCTCACCGTGCCCGGGCCCGCGATTCCCCGCGGGGCCCGCTGGGGGAGTCCGACGCCGGACGGGGCCCCGGACGAGGACCCGTTGGCGGCGGGTGCCGATCCGCTGGCGGACGGCGCGGGCCCGCTGGCGGACGGTGCCGGGGACGAGGGCTCGCTGGCGCCGGGCGACGTGAACGGCCGGGGTCCGCTGCTGGAGCGGGAGTAGCCGAACGGGTCGTTGCCGGGCGGGGCCGGGGGCAGAGGCCCGGTGCTGGTGTTCCGCGACCGGGACAGCGGCCCGACCCCGAGGGGCATCGGGCCCGTGTCCGCGTTGTCGTGGTAGCTGCTGTCCCCGCCGGACGACGCGGACGCCGACATCGTCGTCTGAGACGGCGGAATCGTCCGGCCGGAGACCGGCAGGGTGCTGTCGGAATCGGCGGTCGAGAGGGTCCGGTACAGATGCGAGCCGGACCCGGGGAGGGGCAGGGTGCTGTCGGAGACGGGCATGGTGGACTCGGAGTCGGCCTGCCGGGGCGGCGCGGGAGCCGGGGCCGGAGCCGACAGCGGGGTCGACGGCACGGATGGCCCGGACGGACCGGAAGACGCCGGCGGAGCGGAAGACGCCGACGGCGCTGAGGACGACGGCGGCGCTGAGGAGGACGGCGGGGTGGAAGGCGTCGGCGGCAGCGGCCCCGACGAGGAGCCCGAGGCCGGGGGCACGGGCGTAGCCGGCGACGCGGGAGGCGCAGGGGGCGCGGGTGTCGCCTGACCGCGGTCGCTGGGCGCGCTGCCCAGGGCGGCGGGCCCGGCGTTCTCGGTCCGCTTGACCGGCTCCAGCGCGGCGATCGCCGCGGAGGCGGACTGGCTGACCTCGTCCTCCAGCGACATCCGGGACGATTCCGCGGAGATGAGCCCCTGAACCCCTTCGAGGATGTCGTTGAGCCGGCGGACGGTGTCCCCGTGCCGCGTGCTGAGCAGGCTGAGCCTGCGCTCCGCGCCGTCGTGGATGGCCGCGGCCCGGGCCGATGCCTCGTCTACGATCCGCTTGCCCTTGGACCGGGCGTCGCTGAGGATGGCGTCGGCCTGCTGGCGGCTCTCGGCGGTGAGCCGGTCAGCGTCGGAGTGGGTGGAGCTACGCAGGCTGTCGGCCTCGGAGCGGGCCGCGGAGATCGTCCGCTCCGCCTGCTCCTGGGCGGCGGTCAGCATGCGTTCCGCCTGCTCGCGCGCGTCGGTGCGGACCACGTCCGACTCCCGCTGGGCCTCGGAGCGGAGGTCGGTGACCTCCTTGTCCGCCTTGCCCTTCTGGGCCTTCGCCTCGTCCTCGGCCAGCCGCAGGATCTCGCTGATCCGCTCGCTGACTTCCTCGTGCGCGGGCCGGCCCGCGAGGGCCTGCTGGCGCACGACGGAGATCTCCCGGCGCAGGTGCTCGGACTCGTCCAGCGCGCGGGCCAGTCGTGCCTCTAGGTCCCTGATCTGGCTGGCGGAGCGAGCCACGTACTCGTCGACCTGACGGGGGTTGTAGCCGCGCATCTGCCTCTCGAATTGTTCGTGGTGAAAATTCGGGAGAAAATCACTGTTTTCGTTCATGGCTTCGAGAGAATCTGGTCCAAGGTGTGCGGGCGGTATGTCCGGAGTCTAACTGGGAGCTGGCCTGTGCCCGTCAAGGTGAACGAGTCGCCCTGACAGCCACTGTCCCCCCTGACGGTCAGTGTTCAGTGTGGCGCCGGACGGGCTGCCACGGCCCGGACCGCCTACTAGCATGCGGCGGCGCGGCTGGCGCGTCCTTCTAGGTAACGGTTCCATAGCTGACTCTTCCCTCGAAGGGTACCCTCCGCAACCGAAACTACCGATTGTCCGTATATGTGATGAATCACGGGTGCCCGTCCCAGGCCGATGACCAGGGGATTCACGGGAATGATCACTCCCCCGCGGCCCGGGGTGTCCCGCTGGCGCGCGATGCCGGGGGCGCGGCCGTGGCGCGGCTGTGGCGCGGGTGCGGCCCGGTGGCGACGGCGGCGGGCGAGAGCCGGGGGAGCGGCGAGAGCAACGGGCCGGATGAGGGGCAGGGGGTCCGGGAGGGCCGGGGACCGGGACGCCGGAGGGGCGAGAGTAACGGAAGAGAATGCCTAAAGGGCTCATAAGTCTATTAACGGGGCAATAGTTAGACAAAGTAATTGACGGGATAATGTTCCCAAAGTTGCAGATGTCCGATACCAGGGTTAGGCCCGATTTGATGGTCAGTTCCCGGAATCGTTACCCCGAACCCGGGTAAAACCGTACGTAAGGGTGGTATGCGAATGACCCCGTTGGGCCATGCGCAGGAATGGCGTCCGGTCGTAACCTGGAGGGCGGGACATGCAGGGTCGCCGGCCAGCGGAGGTGAGCACGATTTCCAGGCAGTTGGATCTTCGTGTTCACGACGATGTCGCGCTGGACGAGATCGAACTCTACGCGGAAGTGCTGAGCGCGGTAGCCGCGAGCGAGGGCCCGCTGTCCAGAACCGAACTTGACGCGGTACTCGGCGTCAGTCCCGTTTGCCCGGCTTAAGCCGGGCCTCGAACGCGGTTGAGGCGTCTGAAGACGTTAGCGGGTTCCGGGGCGGTGGTACATGACGTCGGTGTGCCAGGAAGTGAATCCGAGGCGTTCATACAGCCGCGTGGCGGGCGTGTTGTCGCCGTCGACGTAGAGCATGACCTCCGGCAGGCCGCTGTCGCGGAGGTGAGCCAGTCCGGCGATGGTGAGGGCCTTGCCGAGGCCGCCGCCCTGCCCGGCGGGGTCGACGCCGACGACGTACACCTCGCCGATGGGGCCGCCGTCGGTTCCGCCAGAGGGGTGGACCTTGGTCCAGTGGAAGCCCGCCAGCGAGCCGGAACGCTCGGCCAGGAAAAAGCCGGCCGGGTCGAACCAGGGCTCGGCCTGGCGCTGCTTCAGGTCGGTGAGGGTCATCCGGCCCTGCTCCGGGTGGTTCGCGAACGCGCGCGCGTTCACGGCCAGCCACGCTTCGTCGTCCTCGCCCGGCACGAAGGGACGCAGCGTCACCCCGTCCGGCAGCGACACCGGCGGGAGCGAGGCGTCCCGCACCGGCAGCAGCATCTGCCACAGTTCGCGGGCCCGGGTGAAGCCGGTGGCCTTGGCGAACTTCGCGGACTCGGGCCGGTCGCCGTGGGCCCAGATCCGGATGCCGTAGCCGTGGCCGGAGGCGTCGGCCGCGTCGGCCAGCGTGGCCACGAGCCCGGTGCCCACGCCCTGGCGGCGGTGAGCCGGGTGGACGACCAGCTCACCGCTCAGGTCCGGCTCCGAAGGGTCGGGCGAGTCCAGGTGCGCGTACCCGGCGATCCCGCCGTCGTGAGGCGAGGCCACCACCCAGTCGAGCCCGGTCCCGGTTCCCGAGGAATCGGAACCGTGCCGGACATGCAGGATCGTCTGCTCCGACAGCGGCGCGACGCCGTCGGCCGCCTCGGCGGCCGACGCCAGTTCGAGGACGAGATCGGCCTGGGCGGGAGTAAGGGATGGCGGCACGGTCACCTCTTCGTCGGGATTTTCAGCGGCGGGTCTCGGTGGGAGAAACGGGAGGAACGACGGGGGAAACGGCCCCGGAAGGGTCGTCGGGCACCGCGTCGGAAGCCTCGGGGGCGGAGTTGTCCGCCCCGCCCTTGACCGGCACGAACCGGTAGCCGACGTTGCGCACGGTGCCGATCAGCGCCTCGTGCTCGGGGCCGAGCTTGGCCCGCAGGCGGCGGACGTGCACGTCCACGGTCCGGGTGCCGCCGAAGTAGTCATAGCCCCAGACCTCCTGCAGCAGGTGGTCGCGGGTGAAAACCCGGCCCGGGTGCTGGGCCAGGAACTTCAGCAGCTCGAATTCCTTGAAGGTCAGGTCGAGAGCCCGGCCGCGCAGCCGGGCGGAGTAGGTGGCCTCGTCGATCGAGAGGTCGCCGGAGCGGATCTCGTCCGGGGCGTCCGCCGCCGACGCCTGGGCGCGGCGGCCGAGGGCAAGGCGGATCCGGGCCTCGACTTCCCCGGGGCCGGCGGTGTTCAGGATGACGTCATCGACGTTCCAGTCGGCGCTGATCGCCGCGAGGCCGCCCTCGGTGACGATGGCCATCATCGGGCAGTCGAGTCCCGTGGTGGCCAGGAGGCGGCAGATGCTCTTGGCGTGAACCAGGTCGCGGCGGGCGTCGACCAGGACCACGTCGGCGGGCGGAGCCTCGACGAGGGCGGACGCGTCCGCCGGGAGAACCCGCACGGAGTGCAGCAGGAGGCCTAGCGCCGGCAGGACCTCTGATGAAGGTTCCAGGACCCCGGTCACCAGCAGTAGCTCGCTCATCTGTTGCCGCCTCCAGGTAGGCCATACCCATCTGCGTGCCCGGTATCTTGCTTTTCCACCGGGCGCGCGCCGGGGGTCCGGGGGGCGTCCCCCCGGGTCAACTCTGTCTCAACGCAACCGGAACCCGGTGGCAACGTCGCCCGAGGTCCCGGTGATGTGAGAATAACTCACATGAGCGAGGTGACAATCAGGTACTGGGCCGCGGCGAAGGATGCCGCGGGAGTGCCAGAAGAGACCGTGGCCGCGGCCACGCTGGGCGAGGCGCTTAAGGTCGCCGTCGCGAATCGGGCGTCTGATGATCGCCTGCGTAACGTGCTGAAACGCTCGTCTTTTCTGGTAAATGGCACCCGGATCAAGGCGGAGGAGACTCCTCTCGCCGACGGCGCGGTGCTCGAGATCCTGCCCCCCTTCGCCGGGGGGTAGCCGGGTGATACTAAGTGGCTAAACCGTGAAGAACTTCACGAGTTGGCATCCCAAGGTTTAACGAGGACTTAACACTTCCCCGGATACGCAGGGTAATAGATTGATCGCAATCTAGTTGCTAAGCCGTGCTCGACGGGGTACATAAGCGACATAGCGAGTTGCCGAACCCCCGTCCGCCCCCGCGCCCCCTTGGTGGTCCCGTCGTGACCATAGACCCCGCGAAGCCCGGCCCGGCCGAGCCGGAACGCCCCGGGAAGACCGACCGTCCGGAGAAAACTTCCCCGGGCCTGAACCGCCCGCCCCGGCAGTACGTACCACCAGATGTGCCGGACGCGCAGACGGCCGCCCGCGGAGGCGTCGCCGATGAAGCGTTTATCCGGGCGCTGTACTCCGAACACGGCGGCGCTCTGCTCCGGTATGCCCTGCATCTGACCGGGGGCGACCGGCAAAGGGCGGAGGACCTGGTGCAAGAGACGATCGTGCGGGCCTGGAAGCATCCGCAGGCGGTGGCCGACCGGCCGCCGCGGCCATGGCTGTTCGCGGTCGCGCGCAACCTGGCGGTCGACCAGTACCGGGCCCGCCGGTCCCGGCCGCCCGAGGTGGGCCAGGCGGTGCTGGACACGATGCCCACCGACGACGACCCCGACCGCACCCTGGAGTCGTGGGCGGTGGCGGAGGCCCTGTCCAGCCTCCGGCCGGACCATCGCAAGGTCATCGTGGAGACGTACTATCGAGGGCGCTCGGTCGCCGAGGCGGCGGCCACCCTCGGCATACCGGCAGGCACCGTGAAATCTCGCACCTTCTACGCGCTGAAGGCCCTCAAGCTGGCCCTTCAGGAGCGAGGACTGGCGCCATGACCGAGGCGATGGACTGCGGCGCGACCCGGATCTGCCTGGGGGTCTACGTGCTCGGCTCTATCGACCCGGCCGAGCGGTCGCTCGTGGACGGCCACCTGGCGACCTGCCGGGACTGCCGGGACGAGCTGGCCGGCCTGGCCGGGATCCCCGCGCTGCTGGCCCGGGTCAGCACCCCGGAGGCCATCGCCCTGGCCGACGACGTCCCGGCCGAGGGCGAGCCGAAGCTCGAAGGCGTGCCCGGGCTGGGAGACGACCTCGAGGCGGTCGCGCCGCCGCTGGACCCGCGGCCCCCGAAGGAACTTCTCGGCACCGTCCTGGACCTCACCGCCGCCCGGCGCCGCCGTCGGCGGTGGCGCGTCGCCGGCCTCTCCGCGGCGGCCGCGGTGATTCTCGCGGCCGGGGCGTTCGCGGGAACGGAAGCGGCGGCGGGCCACCTGGCCTCCGATCCCCCCGAGGCCAGCGCCACGGGCCTGGACTACGGCTCGGCGATCTCGGGCTGGACCACGACGCACGGAAACGCCGACGGCATGTACGGCACCGTCACCTTCCGGAGGATGGGGTGGGGCACCCAGGCCGGGGCCAAGGTCGTCGGAGTTCCGGTCGGCACCTACTGCACGCTGGTGGCGGTGGGGAAGGACGGCGCCCGCCGGGTGATCGGCGGCTGGACGACCGACACGGCCGAGGGCACGATCTGGTACCCGGCCTCGTCGGGACTGCCGGCGACCCAGCTGCGCGAGTTCCAGATCACGGTCGCCGGCCACGGGGCGATCACGGTCCCCGCCTAAACTGACCGGCATGACCGGAGTCATCGTCCTGATCGTCGCGCTGCTGGTGGCGGTGGCGGCAGGACTCGTGCTGAAGGCCCGCTCGGGGAAAGTCCAGTCCTTCGACCGAACGGATCATGGCGATTCGCCCGGGATATCGACCTCTGTGAATGTAATCACAGGGGATGACCTTGGCGAGCCCCTGGGGGAGCGGGCGACCCTGGTCCAGTTCTCGACGGAATTCTGCGCGTTCTGCCCCCAGACCCGGGTGCTGCTGACCGGGCTGTCGGCCGAGCATCCCGGGGTGAAGTTCGTCGAAGTCGACGCTGCGGAAAACATGGACCTGACCAGGCGTTTCAAGGTTTTCAGTACTCCGACGGTGCTGGTGGTGCGCCCGGGCGGCGACATCGCGGCCCGCTCCTCGGGGAAGCAGCAGAAGGCCGAGATGAGCCAGGCGCTCCAGTCGGTCCTGGATGACGCAGGTCACGGGGCCAGGTGGTGACAGAAGCGTCCCGGACGCATAACATCTGGGGTGTGTCTCCCCGAATCCCGCAGTTGCTGACCAAGCGTCGCGCTGTGGACTTCTGCCTGGTCGCCACGGCCATTTGTTGCGCCGTACGCGGCGCCGCCGTGTTATCCGGGGACACACATCCGGCCCCGGAGCCTGGGCGGCGCATACGTGTCCGTTACCAGTGTCCGGGAGCATTCACTTCATGATTGATTCGCGCGGCCCGCGCTTCGGCGCGGCCATCACCACTGTGGTGCTGGCGATCGTGCTGGCTACCCAGAGCGGGTGGCTGCTCTTCGCCCAGACGCTGGTGTTCGCCGTAGGGGCGATCGCCGGCCTGCGCTACGCGCCCTACGGCCTCATCTACCGCAATCTGGTCCAGCCCCGGCTCGGACCGCCCGCTAAGACAGAAGCCGAGGCCCCGCCCCGCTTCTCCCAGGGCGTAGGCATGGTGTTCGCCGGAGTCGGCTCGCTGGGCTTCGCCCTCGGAGTACCCCTGGTGGGGCTGATCTTCGCGGCGTTCGCGCTGATCGCGGCGTTCCTGAACGCCGTGTTCGACTATTGCCTCGGCTGCCAGATGTACCTGATTATCCAGAGGTTCCGTACGGCCGCCTGACGGCCGCGAGGAGGTTAAAACCCAATGAGCCGCACCGACGCCTTGGTCGACGCTGACTTCGTCGAGTCCAAGATCGGGCAGTCCGGTTTCGTCATCGTCGAGGTCGACGAGGACACCAGCGCCTACGAGAAGGGCCACATCCCGTCGGCCATCCGGATTGACTGGAAGAAGGACCTGCAGGACCCGGTCCGCCGCGACTTCGTGGACCAGACCGGCTTCGAGCAGCTGCTGTCCGAGCGTGGCATCGGCAACGACGACACCGTCATCCTGTACGGCGGCAACAACAACTGGTTCGCGGCCTACGCGTACTGGTACTTCAAGCTGTACGGGCACCAGAAGGTCGTCCTGCTCGACGGCGGCCGCAAGAAGTGGGAGCTGGACGCCCGCGAGCTGACCAAGGACGTCCCGCCGGTGGCCAAGACCAGCTACACCGCCCAGCCGGAGGACTCCTCGCTCCGCGCCAAGCGCGACGAGGTCATCGAGGCCATCGGCAAGCGCAACCTGGTCGACGTCCGCTCGCCCGACGAGTTCTCCGGAAAGCTGCTCGCCCCGGCGCACCTGCCGCAGGAGCAGTCGCAGCGCGGCGGGCACATCCCGACCGCCAAGAACGTTCCGTGGTCGAAGGCCGCGAACGAGGACGGCACGTTCCGGTCCGACGAGGAGCTCACCCAGCTCTACAAGGATGAGGCCGGCGTCGACACCAGCAAGGACACGATCGCGTACTGCCGGATCGGCGAGCGCTCCGCTCACACCTGGTTCGTGCTGCACGAGATCCTGGGCTTGGCGAACGTGAAGAACTACGACGGTTCCTGGACCGAGTACGGATCGCTCGTCGGCGTGCCGATCGAGCTTGGAGAGGGCAGGTAAACATGGCTAACGACGGTTGCGGCGCGCCCGCGGGCGGCGTCACTATCACCGCCGACGCGGCCAGCAAGGAAGCGGTCATCGAGGGACGCGTCCTGTCCGGCGACAGCCCGGTGACGACCGGCTACGCGCGGCTGAAGGGAACCGGCGACGAGTTCGTCGCCGAGCTTCCGCTCGGCGAGGACGGCGGCTTCCGCTTCTTCGCCGCCCCCGGCGACTGGACCCTGGTGGTCCTGGCCCCGGGCGGCGTTCGCGAGGAGCGCTCGGTCTCGGCGGACATCGGCCAGGTCACCAAGGTCGAAGTCACGGTCTGAGCCGGAGCCGCCGTCGGAGGACGGCTGGCGTTCATAGTGACGGCGGGCGGCGCGCGCAGGCGTGTCGCCCGCCGTTTACGTTGGGTCGGTAGGGTTCTGTCTCATGACGGAGCCGCGCCGGGAATTCGAACGGTCCCTGGAGAGCATCGAGGCCAAGGTCATCGAGCTGTTCGCCATGATGGCCGAGGACCTTCCCAAGGCGACCGAGGCACTGCTCTCGGGCTCTCCGGAGATCCTGGCCCAGCTGGCCGAACGGGAGAGCGCCATCGACGCGCTCTACCCCCAGATCGAGGAACTGGCGGCCCGGGAGATCCTGCTGCAGGCGCCGGTCGCCTCCGACCTCCGCTACCTGCTGACCGTGCTCCGGGTCGTCCCGGAGATCGAACGGTCCCACGACCTCATCATGTCGATCGCGTCCCGGGCCGGGCACCTGGTCGCCCAGGACCTGCCGGGGCGGGTCCAGGGCCTCGTCCGGCTCATGGGGGACCGGGCCACGTCGATGTGGCGCCGGGCCACCGACGCCTGGTACCAGCGCGACCGCGAGGCCGCCGGCCGGCTGGTCCGGAGCGACGAGGAGATCGACGACCTCTACTCCAGCCTGGTCGCGGAACTCGCCTCGGGCGGGGTCCGGATCCCGGTGGCGATGGAGATGACGCTGGCCGCCCACTCCTACGAGCGCCTGGCCGCCCACGCCGTCAATATCTGCCGCCGCGTCACCTACCTGGCCGGCACGGGACCCTCGACCCCGTGAAACACGTCCGCCCCCGGGGTCGCGGAGACCCCCGGGGGCGGGAGCGCAGGCTCTATCCGTTACGGATAAAAGGGCCGGGTCCGCGCGCCTGATAAGATCGCGATCTTTGCGATCAGGCGCGCATCGGGGGTTCCGGGGGTCGCCCCCCGGGCTAACTCAGCCCATGCGGCCGGTGACGTAGTCGCCGGTGAGGGGGTTGGAGGGGTTCTCGAAGATCTTGGCGGTCTGGTCGTACTCGACCAGCACGCCGGTCCGCGTGTCGCTCTCCTCGTTCCGCTCAACCGAGTAGAAGGCCGTCCGGTCGCTGACCCGGGTGGCCTGCTGCATGTTGTGCGTGACGATCACGATCGTGTACTGGGACTTGATCTCCTGCATGAGATCCTCGATGCGGCCGGTCGCGATCGGGTCCAGGGCCGAGCAGGGCTCGTCCATGAGGACCACGTCCGGCTCCACGGCCAGCGTCCGGGCGATGCACAGCCGCTGCTGCTGGCCGCCGGACATGCCCAGGGCCGACTTGTTCAGCCGGTTCTTGACCTCGTCCCACAGGGCGGCCTGCTTCAGGGAGCGCTCCACGATCCCGTCGAGGTCGCTCTTCTTCCGGATGCCGTTGATCCGCGGGCCGTAGGCCACGTTGTCGTAGATCGACTTCGGGAACGGGTTGGCCTTCTGGAAGACCATGCCGATCCGGCGGCGAACGGCCGTGGGGGACACCTGCTTGGCGTACAGCGACTGTCCGCGGTAGGTGATGTCGCCCTCCACCCGGGCCCCGGGGATCAGGTCGTTCATCCGGTTCAGGGTGCGGAGAACGGTGGTCTTGCCGCATCCCGAAGGGCCGATGAACGCCGTGACCTCGTTCTCGTGGATGGTCAGCGACACGTTCTTGACGGCCTTGAAGTTCCCGTAGTAGGTCGAGACGTCGCGGACGTCGAAGACCGGGTTGCCCGGCTCGGCCGCCGCCTTGTCCTTGACCGTCTCGGGAACCTCGAGCTTGGCCATGGCTTTCTGGTCCTGCTGTTCCATGAGGTATTTCCCTAGTGCGAGTATCGGGTGAAGCGGGCGGTCACGATGCGGGCGACGATCATCAGGATGAATGTAATCGCGATGAGCGTCAACGCCGCTCCCCACGCCCGCTGTTCCGCGCCGACGTACGGCGACGTGGCGTTGGCGAAGATCTGCGTGGACAGCGCCGTGTTGGCCCCGCTGAACAGGTTGCTGTTCGTCTGCTCCACCGTGAGGATGGTGAACAGCAGCGGAGCCGTCTCGCCCGCGGCGCGGGCCACGGCCAGCAGGGCGCCGCTGACGATGCCGCCGACCGCGGACGGCAGCACGACGGTGAGGATGACCCGGGCCTTGCTGGCGCCCAGGGCGTAGCTGCCCTCGCGGAGGCTGTTGGGCACCAGGCGGAGCATCTCGTAGCTGGACCGGATCACGACCGGCAGCATCAGGCAGGCCAGGGCGAACGACCCGCCCATGCCGGAGTAGCCGAACTGCAGGGTCCAGATCGTGTAGATGAACAGGCCCATGACGATCGACGGGACGCCGGTCATCACGTCCGACATGAAGGCGATGACCTTGGCCAGGATCCCGTTGCCGCCGTACTCGTTCAGGTAGACAGCGCCGAGGACCCCGACGGGAATGGCGATGAGCGCGGCGAAACCGGTGATCTCCAGCGTGCCGACGACCGCAGGCCCCATGCCGCCGCTGCCCAGGGGCATGATGTTCGGCGGGATCGTGGGGCTGGACAGGAACTGCCAGTTGATCGCCGCCGCGCCCTTGCTGACGACCGTGTAGAGCACGAGGACCAGCGGGACCAAGACGATCAGGAACGCGAGCCACATGAGCCCGGTCATGAGGCCGTTCTTGGTCCGGCGCCAGCCGGCCGGCTCCCTCAGGTTGACGGGGCCGGCGGAGCCGGGTGCCGGCTGCTGGGTGACGGCTGCCATTAGGCCCCCCTAGCGCGGCGGGCGGAGCGCTCCACGATGCCCCGGGCCACCAGGTTGATGACGATGGTGATGGCGAACAGGAACAGGCCGAGCCCGATCAGGGCGGAGCGCATCGTGCCCGCCGCCTCGCCAAACTGGTTCGCGATGACCGCCGGGATGGAGTACCCGGTGTAGAACAGGTGCGAGGTGACCTGGGCAGAGGCCCCGATCACCAGCGCGGCCGCCATGGTCTCGCCCATCGCGCGGCCGAAGCCGACGAGCACGGCGCCGACGACGCCGCCCTGGCTGTGCGGCCAGACCGCTCCGCGGATCATCTCCCAGCGGGTGGCGCCGAGCGCGTACGCGCCCTCCTTGTCGATCGCGGGCACGGTCGCGATGACCTCGCGCGCGAGGGAGGTGATGATCGGCGTGACCATGATGGCCAGGACGATGCCGGCGGTGAAGAACGAGGAGCCGTCCGTGCTGGGGCCGCCGAAGAGCGAGTCCAGCACCGGGATGCCGTTAACCCCCGAGGAGATCGACCCGTAGATGCCCTGCAGCCACGGGGCCAGGACCAGGATGCCCCACAGGCCCCAGACGACCGACGGCACCACGGCCAGCAGGTCGATCACGTAGACGATGGGGCGGGCGATCTTGCCCGGTACGACCTGCGTCAGGAGGAGGGAGACGCCGATGCTGATCGGGACGGCGATGATGATGGCGATGACGGAACTGATGACCGTTCCGTAGACGAAGGCCATCGCGCCGAAGCGGTTGGAGGCCGGGTCCCAGTGCGTGGAGAAGATCCCGTTGAGACCGGACGTCGAGAACCATGAGACGGACTGCTGCGCGGTCGAGACGGCGATGAGCACGAGGACCACGAGGACCAGCAGGCCGGCGATGAGCGCCAGCGCCTGGAATCCCCGGTCCCCGAATCCCCGTCGCTCCGTAAGCGGGGAGGGCCCGGCCGTGGCGGCCGGGCCCGTCTGCGTCACGGTACTCACGAGACCAGGCCCGTCTGAGTTACGTGCTGCATCATTAGTGAATGCCTCTTAATGCCTTCGCTTGGTTGCTTCTGGCTTGGCGGGGTTCAGCGTCAGCCGGAGATCTGGCTCAGCTGAGCCTTGGCCTTGGCGTCGATGCTCGAGGGCAGCGGCGCCAGGTTGATCTGGCTGAGCAGGCTCTGGCCCGAGCCGAGGAGGTAGCCGAGGTAGGTCTTGAGGATGGCCGCGTCGTTGGCGTTCGGCTGCTTGGCGTAGACCAGGTCCCAGGACTGGTAGGTGAGCGGGTAGGACGCGGCGCCCGGCTCGTCCACCGTGCTGAAGGTCAGGTCCGACTTGGGGGTGACCTTGGTGCCAGCCGCGGTCGCGCCCTTGGTCGACGGAGCGAGGAACGAGCCGTCCTTGCTCTTGATCGACGCGGCGGACAGGCCGGAGGCGGTGGCGGTGGAGAAGTCCACGTAGCCGATCGCGCCCGGCGTGTTCTTGACGATCTGGGCCACGCCGCTGCCGCCGTTGCCGGCGTGCGCGGTGGACGGGAAGCTGATGGTGCCGGAGGTGCCGAGCTTCCAGTTCTTGGCCGCGTCGACCAGGTACTGCGAGAAGTTCGCGGTCGTGCCCGAGGAGTCAGAGCGGACGGCCAGGGTGATGGGGGTGCTCGGAAGCTTGGCGCCCGGGTTGAGCTTCGCGATCTCCGGGTCGTTCCACTTCTTGATGTTGCCCTGGAAGATGTCGGCCAGCGTGGTGGCGTCCAGCTTCAGGCCCTTGACGCCCTTGAGGTTGTAGGCCATCGCGATCGGGCCCATCTGCACCGGGAAGTACAGGACCTTCTTGCCCTTGGGGACCTCGCTGGCCTCCTTGGACGGGATCGGGGAGTCCGAGCCCGCGAAGAGCACGGAGTTCTTGTAGAAGTTGCTGCGGCCGGTGCCGGAGCCGACGCCCGCGTAGTTGACCTTGATGCCCGGGTTCGACTGCTCGAACTCCTGGATGGCGGCCTGCTGGAAGTTCAGCTGGAAGGTCGAACCGCCGGCGTTGATGGTGCCCTTGGCGGAGCTGCTGCTCGCGCCGCCACCAGAGCTGCTGCCGCCCGAGCTGCTCCCCGGGGGGTTCGAGTTGGACGAGCACGCGGCCACACCCGCGGTCATGGCGAGCACGGCTCCCGCCGCGGCGAGCTGCCCTCTGGATGGAAGTCGCATATCGGATTTACTCCCTTGGTCGTTCTACGTCGTATCGGGTTCATCCGGCCGGGATTTCCCGAGCCAGCCCTATCCGCAGCGTTGAGCGGCCCAGTCCCCATGGCTGTTGGATATCCCCACGCGATCCCGGGTCGCTCGCGTATAGTTTGGCCGTAATTTCCTGACGTATCGGTCAATCCAAGGTGTCTGCAGGCAGTCCATAAGGTTAACTTCTGGTGTCTTGCAGCTGAGGGCGCCGATTTCAGTGGCGTGGCTCACGCCCGGTGGGGAAATTTGTTGCTCTCGGGCGCCTCTTGTTGCCCCCGAGGGGACCTCGTTCCGGTCCGCCGGGCCGGGCCGAAAGTTGTTTAGCCAGGTCAGTGCGGGTTTCGCCGGGTTTCTCCGGGCGTCGCTGGTCGCGGCAGTGCCCGGTGCCGGGGGTATTGGCGCACGTCGCAGTGGGCGGTCACAGCTGCCTCAGAGGGCGTGATGATCTCCATTCGGTGACCGTTTCTTTACATGAAAAGAAGTGGATGCTTTAAATATCTTTGCCGTTCAACTTTTGTTAACCAAGCGTGAATATCAAGTTACCTATGTGCGGAGGCAATGAGCAGGTACGCGGGGGAATGGCCCGGGGTGCGACGCGACGGGAGAGAGCCGCGTCCCGCCCGCTGCTTTTTCATTGTCTATTCAGAGGCGGAACACCGGCCGCGGGCGTCGGCCCGGCGATGGCACGGCCCGGCCGGCAGGCCCGGGTCCTCTTCCCGCGGCATGCCGAATGACGCCGGGCTCCGGGGGGAGCGGCGAGCCTTCGCCATCCAGGTCCCCGGGCACCGGAGTTTCTGACGTCACCGTCGGCGACGCCGCCGGGGCGGACATCCCGCGGCCGAGGGCGGCCACCGGCGTTCTCGCGGACCGGATCGCGGCGGCCCTGGTCCACCGCGAGCCGGGCTGGAGGCTGCCGAGGCGCAGCGCGCTGGCCCGGCGGTACAACGTCAGCATGGCCGAGATCGACGCCGCGATCAGCGAACTCGCGCGGCGGTCGCTGATCCGGAGACTGCCCGACGGGCAGCTGTACCGGGCCAGCCCGGCGGAATACCTCATCCCGGTCGAGGGGATCGGAGAGCTCTCCACCCGTCTTGACCCGATGGGCGGCGAGGTGACCTGCCAGGCCTGGCACATCTCCCAGCGGGACGCCCCCCAGGACGTGACCTGGGCGCTCGGGGCCGAGGGCGAGGGACAGGTGCGGATCGTCCGCAGCGTCTGGGCTACCGACGGCGAGCCGGTGGCCATCGCCACCTCCTACGTACCGGAACAGTTCGCGGGCACCCTGGACGACACCGAGAACCGGCCGCTGACCGGCCTGCTCGTGGCCGGCCCGTCCGGAGGCCCGGCCCGCGCCACCGCCATCGACCTTGAGATGGTGCCCCCGCAGCCGTCGGTCGCGCGCAGCCTCGGACTGGTGCCCGGGCAGTCGGCGGTGTCGGTGACCATCAGGTTCGACGACACCGCCACGGGAACCCCCGCCGGGCTGACCGTCCTCAGCCTCAAGCCCGAGCATTTCCGGGTCGTCGTCCACGCGGGCACCGGGGTGCCGCGGGCGGCGGATCAGGAGCACGACACGCGAGGATAGCGCCGGATACCCGGCGATCTCTGGACACCTTCCGTCTCCTGCTGGCAACCTTTAGTCGATGCCGGCTGAGGTAGGACCAGGGACCGGGCCTGCGCCGCGGCGGGCTGCTTACCTTATCCCTGAGCAGCTTCCGCGCCGCGGCGAGATCGTCGCGGCCTGCGTGGTGGCGCTGCTCCTCGTCCACCTGGTTTTCGCTCAGCTCACCTTCGTGCTGGCGGTCATTTTCGCCGTGACCAGCAAGGTGAGCCGGTGGCGGCTGCCCTGGCTCGCGGTTCCCGCCGCGGCGGGCGCTGTGTGGACGCTCGTCATCGGCCCGGCCGCCGCGGCGGCCGGATTCGCCGCCGGGCCCGCCCAGATCATCGGCTACCTCGGCGCGCACGGGCTCCTCCACGTCGACGGGGCCGTCAGCGGTGCCTTCCGCGGGGCGTTCTCCGGCCCGGGCGGCGGCTGGATGCCCCGGCAGTTCCCGGTCGCGCTCATCGCCGCCGCCGCCGAGGCCGCCGTGGCCGGATGGCTCGACTGGCTGCACACCGACGAATGGGCGGTGCCTCCGTCCCGGCCCGGACTGGTCGCCGCGGCCCGGCGGGCCGCCACCACCCGGGCGATCCGCGGCGGTGCCGTGGTCACCCGGAACGGGGCCACGCTCGGCACGGTACCCGAGACCGGAGCCCGGGCCGCTCTGTCCTGGGACGAGGTGACGGCCGGGGTGCTGATGACCGGGGCGGCGGGCCGCGACATCGCCTCCACCGGGTTCCAGGTGGTGCATGCCGCGCTGCGCCTGCGCAAGCCGGTCATCGTCCTCGACCTCACCGGTGACCCCGCGATGGGCAGCGCGCTGACCACGGCCTGCTCGGCCGCGGGAACCCCGCTGCGGACCTTCGGCACGCGGGACGGGAGTTACGAGCCGTTCCGGGGAGCCGGACCCGGCCGCCGCACCGAGCTCGCGCTGGCCCTCCTCGGCGGGAACGCCCGTGACGCGGAGCCCTGCCTGCGCGCGGCGTTCGAGCTGATGACCGCGGTGCCCGCCGACGCTCAGACGCCGGTCCTCGACGACGCGGCCCACCTGCTCAACCCGATGGCCGCCCACGCGCGCCTTCGTCTCGTATCCCCCGATGGCCCGCTGGCGGGCCGGCTCGCCGGGCAGGTGGAGGCCGCCGCCCGGCTGGCCCAGGCCGAACCGGAGACCGTAGCCGGGATCGCCCGCCAGCTGTCGGAGGTCCGCGGCTCCCCGGCGGGCGGATGGCTCCGGCCCGGCAGCGCCGGACGCCCGGACATCGACCTCGCCCGGGTGATCCGGGACCGGTCCGCCGCGCTGTTCCGGCCGGAATCGCAGGCCATGGCCCGCCTGATCGTGGCCGACCTCCTGGCCCTCGGCGACGACCTGCGCCGTCTCGAGGTCGACGGCGACGCGGTCGTGGTCGTGTGCGGCTGCGAGAAACTGCCCGCCCCCGCGGTGACCCGGCTGGCGGAAAGCGGAGCCACGGCCGGGCTGCCCGTCCTCGCGACCACCACGTCGGCGCCCGCCGCGGCCGCGCTGGCCGACTCCTTCGGGACAGTGGTAGTCCATCGTCTCGCCGCCGCCGACACAAGGATCGCCCCTCCCGGCCCGGCCGCTCCCGGCCCGGGCCAGCCGTCCCCGGACGGGCCCGCCAGCGCCGCCGCGGTCCTGGCCGCGCGCACCGGGACCCGGCTGGTGCCCCCGTCGGTGGCCGCCGCTGAGGCCGGCCCGGGCGGACTGAACGGCCCGGGCGGCTCCGGCGCCGCGGCCGTGCCCCTGGCCGGGGCCTTCGAGCCCCCGGCGACCGGCACCATCGGACTGGTGCCGCAGCCGGCGGTGCCGGTCCGCGCGCTGCTGTCACTGGGCACCGCGCAGTTCACCGTCGCGGTACGGACGCCGAGGCCCCGGCTCGTTCCGCTGGGCCAGACTGTCCCGGCCCGGCTGCCCCGGCCGGCCGAGGGCGGCTCGCCGGCGGCCGAGACCAGGGCCATCGCCCGGCTGCGGGCGAGCATCACCGGACCGGGCGCCCGATTCGCCCTGGAATCGCCGGAGACCCCGGCCGCGCCGGAAGGGGTTCGCTGATGCCGCCGCCCGGGCTGCCCCGCCCGCCCGCCGGCCGGATGTACCTGGGCTGGCAGTACGCGATCCTGCACCCGGACCCGGGCCCGCCGCCGCGCCGCCCGGTTCCCCTGGAGCACCAGCAGTTGTCCACGGAGTGGCTGGCCGCGCAGCGGCGCGAGGAGAACCTGCTCGGCCGGCCGCTGAGGATGGCGGCCGGGGCCGCGACGGTGGTCGCGGTGGCGGCGATCGCCGTGGCCGTCGCCGGGTGGGTTCCGTTCCTCCCCGTGATCCCGGTGCTGATCGTCTGCGCGGTGGCCGGCGGGTTCGCCGGCTACGGGCTCTGGCGGGGCGGCCGGGCGCTGCGGGCCCGGGTCGCCGGAGAGCAGGACCGGGTCGAGCGGTTCCGGGCCGACGCCGAGCGGCAGCTATTCGAATGGCAGGCCGATCACGCCCGTCAGGTGACGGAGTGGCAGGGCCGCCGGTTCGCCTACGAGAGCCAGAAGCGCTGGTACGCCGTTCCCCTTCCGGGCGGGGTCGACCGGGTGGACGTCGCCGGGGGCACCCTGCCGGGCTGGTCGGCCCTGCTGACCATGGCGGGTGCCTACCGCCTGGCCGCCGACGCGGAGGTGACCGTGCTCGACCTGTCCGGCGGCGCCGTCGCGGCCGATCTCCTGGCGGTGGCCGGGTCGGCGGGCATGAACCCGAATACCTGGGTCCTCCCGGGCGACCTGCCCCGCCTGGACCTCACCGCGTCGCTGTCCGCGGGCGCGCTGGCCGACGTCCTGGCCGTGTCGGCCGGCGCGGCGTCCGGGCCCGCCGATGACTCCGGCGGCGCTTCGGCGCTAGCGGTCGACAACGGGATCCTCGAACGGGTCCTCGACGTGCTCGGCGCCGACATCTCGATGCCGCGGGTGGCGGCCGGTCTCCGCTCGCTGGGCCAGGTCGGCGACGTCCACGACGACATCGCGGCGGGCCTGCTCACCGAGGAGGAGGCCAGCAGGCTGAGCACCCTGTACGGGAAGGGCGCGGCCGACCGGGTGGTGCTCGAGCGGGCACTGTCCCTGGAAGCCCAGGTCCGCAGGCTCGCCACGGCGGCCACCGACCCCCGGCCCCTCCCGCGCAGCGGGCTGAGGGTCGTCGCGATCGACCGGCAGGCCGGCGCGGCGAGCGGCGCCATCCTCGGCGCCTTCACGGTCACCGCGCTGACGCACCTGCTGGCCGAGGCGTCGCCCGGCCCGGGCGCCGCCGGCTGGGGCCACACCGTGTTCGTGCTGGGAGCCGAGCGGCTCAACGACGCCGTGCTGGACCGGCTCACGGACGCCTGCGAGACCTCCCGCACCGGCCTGGTGCTCGCCTACCGGTCCATTCCGCAGCGGGTCCGGCAGCGCATCGGCCGGGGCAACAGCGCGGTGGCGTTCATGCGCCTGGGCAACGCGGAGGACGCCAAGGCGGCCAGCGAGCAGATCGGCACCCAGCACCGGTTCGTGCTCTCCCAGCTCACCGAGACGGTCGGTTCCTCGGTGACGGACACCGCCGGGACCTCCTACACCAGCACGGTCGGGGACAGCACGTCCGCGTCGGCCTCGGACTCGGCGAGCGACTCCGTGTCCGCGGGCCGGGGCAGGAACACCGGCAGCGGATTCCTTCCGCTCGACTCGACCGCGTCCCGCAGCCGGGAGAAGGGCCGCTCCCGCGGCACCTCGCAGACCGAGTCGTTCACCGCGGGGATCTCCGGCAGCACCGCCTGGGGAACGTCCACGTCCCTGGCGACCGGCAGCAACGAGTCGCTGGCCCGGTCGCTGCAGCGGTCCCGGGAGTTCCTCGTCGAGGCGAGCGAATTGCAGCGCCTCCCGGTAACCTCGATGATCCTGAGCTACGCGACCCCGGCGGGCCGCTCGGTGCTGATGGCCGATGCCAACCCGGCGATCGGCGGGCTCGCCGCCGCCACCATGTCCCCGGTCGCCGAGGCGGGGCGGTTCAAGGCCGCCGCGCCGTCCGAACCGCCTCCCGCCGCGGAGCCGGAGTCGTCGGGCCCCGCGGGGCCCGACCTCGAGCAGCCGAATCTCGGTCCGCCCGCCGCCCGCCTCGACTGGCGCCGCCGGTGATCTCCGAACCGGTCGCTTATGTCCGGGATGGGCAGGGCGGGAACAGAGAAAACCGCGAAGTTACCTTCAAGAGGGGCTGGGTTGCGGCGATTCACTAGCGCGACTTACGGTTACCTGATATCTACAGAGCGTGACTACTCTGCGTGTCGCAACGGCCCCGGTCCCGACCGCGGTGCCACGGGCGCCCGGTCTCGGGACCCTGGTTCCGGGGCAGGTCAGGAAGCCCGGCCGGCCGCACCTGGCCGTCGGCCGTGACGCCGCCTGGCTGCGGCTGTGGACGACCGTGCTGGGCCTGTCGTTCCTGGCGGGCCGCCCGCTTCCCTCGCCCCCGCCGGCGGTCCGGGCCGCAGCGCTCTACCAGCCCCGCCGGACCGACCGCCTGACCGGGTCGCTGGCCGAGCGGTTCGCGGCCGAACGGGGCGCCGCGCTGCGCGGGTGCTACCCGCCGGGCGCGCTGGCCCGGGCGCTGACCAGCACCGGCCGGCGACTGCTGGACGACCGGCCGGCTCCCCCGCACGCGGGCCAGGTCTGGGTCATCCCGCAGCTCCGGTGGGCCCACGAGGCCGCCAGGGTCGGCTGGGAGTCCGGGAGCGCCCGCCCGGACGACCTCGCGCCGCCGCTGGACTTCGCGATCGCCGGGCTCCCCGACTGGCCCGGGATCCTGGCCGGGCAGCGCCTCGACCTGCTGGAGCGCCACCCGGTATCGCTCACCGTCCCCGCGAACCGCGCGCTGGCCGTGACCGCGCTCTACGGCGCGGACGGGAAAACAGCGTTCCGCGGGACACTCGCCGCCGACCTGGCCCTCATTTTCCCGGCGGCCTTTCTTTCCTCCCGAACGGATAATCCTGTTTGTCCCGTCTATGAACCCAAGCCGGAAATCCTGGTGGAAGCTATGAGATTGATGGATGTCCCTCCGGACTCGCTCATCGAGGCCTTCCGGTAGCAGGCGACCGGATAGCATCAGCGACGATGGACAACAGCTACCGCGCGGGCGGCCCGGGCCGGCTGCCGATGCGCGCCAAGTTCGCCACCACGGTGGGCGGTGCCGCCGCGAAAGTGTCGCGGCTCGCCGGACGGGACGGTTCCGTGATCAGCGGAATCGTCGGCCTCCGGCTCGAGCCCGAGCTGCTCTCAATGCTCGCGCAGGGCCGCCACATCGTGCTGGTCACCGGGACCAACGGCAAGACCACCACGACCCGGCTGATCACGGCCGCGCTGAAGACGCTCGGCCAGGAGATCGCCTCCAACAGCTTCGGCGCGAACATGGACGCCGGGCTGACGGCCGCGCTCAGCCGTCAGCCGGACGCCCAGCTAGCCGTGCTGGAGACCGACGAGAAGTACATCCCGGCGACGATCCGGGCGACCCAGCCCAAGGTCGTGGTGCTGCTCAACCTGAGCCGTGACCAGATGGACCGCGCCGCCGAGATCTGGCTGCTGGCGCGGCGCTGGCGCGAGGCCCTGGAGAACGCGCCCGGCACCCGGGTCGTGGCCAACGCCGACGACCCCCTGGTGGCGTGGGCGGCCAGCGGGGCCAGCGAGGTCACCTGGGTCGCGGCCGGCCAGGCCTGGCGGGAGGACTCGTGGTGCTGCCCGCACTGCGGATCCCACCTGTACCGGGAAGGCGACGACTGGAACTGCCACGAGTGCCCCAACCGGCGGCCGCCGGTCAGCTGGGTACTGGCGGGCGAGAACATGATCGACCCGTCCGGGCAGACCCGCCCGATCGAACTGGCCCTGCCGGGGCGGGCCAACCGTTCGAACGCGGTGGTCGCGATGGCCGTGGCCGACGCCTTCGGCGTCAAGGTCCCGGAGGCCATGCGCGGCCTGGTAACCGTCACCTCCGTGGCCGGCCGTTACACGCAGGTGACGCGGAACGGCACTGACCTCCGTCTCCTGCTGGCCAAGAACCCGGCCGGATGGCTGGAGGCCCTGGACGTGATGGCCCCGGACGTGCCCGTGCTGCTGGCGGTCAACGCGCAGGGCCCGGACGGCCGGGACACCTCCTGGCTGTGGGACGTGGACTACCGGCGGCTGCGCGGCCGCCCGGTGCTGGTCGGGGGCGAGCGCCGGATGGACCTGGCCGTCCGCCTGGAGGCGGACGACGTGCCGTTCCGCCTGGTGAACGACCTTGACGAGGCGATCAGCCTGGCCCGCTCGCCGCACATGGAAGTGCTGGCCAACTACACCGCGTTCCAGCAGTACCGAGCCGTAGTGGGAAGGACCGAGTAATGAAGACGCTACGGCTGGTATGGATCTACCCGGACCTGCTCAGCACCTACGGCGACCGGGGCAACGTGCTCATCCTGGAGCGCCGGGCCCGCCTGCGCGGCATCCCGGTCGAGACCGTCGAGGTGAAGTCCGACGAGAAGGTGCCGGCGGACGGCTCCATCTACCTGATGGGCGGCGGCGAGGACCTGCCGCAGACCCTGGCCGCGCGGCGGCTGCTGGCCGACGGGGGTCTTCACGAGGCAGTCCGCGCCGGCGGCGTCCTGTTCGCGGTGTGCGCCGGCTACCAGATGCTGGGGCACGACTTCGGCGGCAGCGACGGCGCGACGGTCCAGGGCCTGGGCCTGCTGGACATGCGCAGCGCCCGCGCGGAACCGAGGTCGGTCGGGGAGATCGTCGCCGACGTCGACCCGGCGCTGCGGGTGCCCCGCCTCACCGGGTTCGAGAACCACCAGGGCCAGACCCAGCTCGGCCCGCGGGCCAGGCCGCTGTCCCGGACGCTCCTCGGGGTAGGGAACGGCGACGGCACCGAGGGCGCGTACCAGGGCAAGGTGCTCGGCACCTACCTGCACGGCCCGGCGCTGGTCCGGAACCCGGGCCTGGCGGACCTGCTGCTGCGCTGGGCGACGGACAGCGAGCTTCCGGCCCTCCCGCCGGAGGCGGAAACCCTTTCCGGCCGCCTCCGCGACGAGCGCCTGGCGGCCGTCAGCACCGCGGCCGCCCAGTAAGGGGCACCACCGCTACCACCGCCGCCCACTCTCAGCGGCACCAGCGGGACCGGTGCGGGCGCTATGGCGACACCATCGGTCCCGCCGCGGTCCCGCCGACGACGGTGGGGTCAGTACACCAGCGCCTGGGCGCCTTCGGCCATGATCTCGGCGATGAAGGTGGTGGCGCCGGAGATGCGGATGCCCTCGATGACGTCGGCCTCCGTGATGCCCCGGCGGGCGGCGCACTGGGTACACAGGCTGACAGTTCCGCTGGCCAGCACCGAGGCCAGCATGTCGCCCAGCGGGATGGCGTGGGGGAGCGCGAAGTCGCCGGCCCGGCCGGGCATCGCGTACCAGGAAGCCTCACCGGTAAGCCACAGCGAAACGGGAACGCCGCTCGCCGCGGCGGCGGTGGCGACCATGAACGCCTGGTTGCAGCGCTCGGGTTCCTCCTTGCCCGCCGTCACCTTGATGACGAGAGTCCTTGCCACAGTTGAACTGTAACCCGACGACGATAGGGTCGCGAGGTATGCACGGGATGCTGAGCGCGTCGATCCTGATTCTCGCCTACGCTGTTGTGGCCGCGGTTGGCGGCTATACGGCGTTCAAGGTGTTCAGGGGAGGCCCGCATGACGGATAAGGACGAGCTGCCGGAGGCTCATCCGGCGATCGAGCCGCTGGAGTTCCTCCTTGGCCGGTGGGAAGGGTTCGGCAAGGGCGATTACCCGACGATCGAGGCCTTCGACTTCATCCAGGAAGTCACCTTCACCCACAACGGGAAGCCGTTCCTGATCTACAACAGCAGGACCTGGCTCAAGGAGACCGACGCCGAGGGCAACGTCGCCAAGGGGCGGCCGCTCGGGATGGAGACCGGCTTCTGGCGGCCGCAGCCGAACGGCGAGGTCGAGGTGATCCTCGCGCACCCGACCGGGATCAGCGAGATCTACCTGGGCCGCATCAGCGCCAACCGGGTCGACCTGATCACCGACGCCGTGGCCCGCACCTCGTCGGCGAAGGAAGTGACCGGGGGCAAGCGCCTGTACGGGCTGGTCGACTCGCCGAACCGCCCGGGCGAGAAGGACCTCGCGTACGCCTACGACATGGCCGCGGTGGACCAGCCCCTCCAGCCCCACCTGTGGGCCCAGCTGGAATGGTCCTGGACCGAGTAGACGTAGACATGTAAAAACCCCCGGGCGACTCCGCTTCTGCAGCGGGACCGGCTGGACAAGGCCGGTCAGCCCGGGGGTCCGGTGCATGCCTTGGATTAGCCCGCCGCCCGGCTCAAGCCTGCTGGCGGGACGGGCGGCCTAGCTGGCAGCCACCTCGCAAGTCCGATCGCTATGCATACTTCGGACCACCTCCTTTCCGCGTACCTGGAACGTTACGCGGAGGTCCCCGGAGCCCGCAAGGTATTTTTTCCCGTCGATCCAGAGCCGAACTAGACTCGGTCCCATGCTTCATATCGACGGGGCCGTCGAGGCCACCGCACCGGACGAGGGCATCGCCGCGCACTACGGCGACCCGGCGCGCGAGCAGCGCGCCATGGCCTCGGGCCGGGTAGTCATCGACCGTTCCAACCGCGGGGTCGTCAGGGTCACCGGAGCGGACCGGCTCACCTGGCTGCACAGCCTTACCAGCCAGGACCTGGAACGTCTCGCCCCCGGAACCACGGCCCAGGCACTGATCCTCAGTCCCCAGGGGCACCTGGAGCATCACCTCACCCTCGCCGACACCGGCACCGAGACCTGGATTCACGTCGAGCCGGGCGAGGCGCCCGCGCTGGTGAAGTACCTGGACTCGATGCGGTTCATGATGCGGGTCGAGGTCAGCGACTCCACCGGCGACATCGGCGTCCTGACGCTCACCGGGGCCCAGGGGGAGGAAATCCCGGAGGCGGTCGCGGTCGCCGAAGACCCGTTCGGAATCAGCGTTTTCGTACCCCGGGACCAGGTCGAGACGGTCGCCGGGCGCAGCGAGGCGGCCGGGATCTGGGCCTACGAGGCCGCGCGGATCGCCGCGCACCTGCCACGGCCGGGGACCGACACCGACCACCGGACCCTGCCGCACGAGATCGGGCTGATCGAGACGGCCGTCCACCTGAACAAGGGCTGCTACCGGGGCCAGGAAACCGTCGCCCGCATCCACAACCTGGGACACCCGCCCCGCCGCCTGGTCTTCCTGAACCTGGACGGCAGCGCCGACCGGCTTCCCGCCCACGGAGCCCCGGTGACCACTCCCGACGGGACCGAGGTCGGGTTCGCCGGGTCCTCGGCCCGGCACTACGAGGACGGGCCGATCGGGCTGGCGCTGATCAAGCGTTCCGTCCCGGTGGACACGGCGCTCCAGGCCGACGGGATCGCCGCCGCCCAGGAGGTTATCGTCGCGCCGGACGCCGGCGCCAACGTGAAGGTCGCGCCCCGCAAGAACTTCCTGCCCCCGCCCCCCGCCTCCCGCAAGATGCTGTAACGGCAAGGAAGGGTCACTCACGTGCTGCGCAGAGCCCTGCTGGCGGCCACCCCCACGTCGGCGGCCCGCGCGGTCGCCGGCCGATTCGTGGCGGGCGAGACCATAGCCGACGCGGTGACCGCCGTCGGCAAGCTGAGGGACGCCGGGCTGCTGGCGACCCTGGATTACCTCGGAGACGGGGTCGCCGACGGGCTGCACGCGGCGGCCAACGCGACCCAGTACATCCACCTGCTGGACGACCTGGCGGCCGAAGGGCTCACCGACGGCGGCGCGGCCGAGGTGTCGGTCACGCCCACCGCGGTCGGGCTGCTGCGGAACCGGCAGACCGCCACCGGGAACATCGAGCGGATCGCGGCCGCCGCGGAACGCCACGGCACCACCGTGACGCTGGCCGCCGAGGACCACCGGACCGCCGATGACACGCTGCGGATCGCGGCGGAGCTGAGGAAGTCGCGCCCGGCCGTGGGCAGCGTGGTCCAGGCGGCGCTGCGGCGGACCGAAACCGACGTGCGGGACCTGGCGGCCGTGGCGGGAGCCCGGGTCCGGCTGGTCAAGGGCGCCTACGCCGAGCCGCTGTCGGAGGCCTTCACCGAGCGGCACGACGTGGACAAGGCGTTCGCGCGCTGTCTCCGGGTTCTCATGAACGGCCCGGCCTATCCGATGATCGCGACTCACGACCCGCGGCTCATCGATATCACCCGGGCGCTGGGGCTGGAGCGGGAACCCGGCAGCTTCGAGTACCAGATGCTGTACGGGGTCCGCGAGGACCTGGCGCGGCGGCTGGCCTCGGAAGGGGCCCGGGTGCGGATCTCCGTGCCGTACGGCCCCGGCTGGCAGGCGTACCTGCGGTGGCTGGTGGAACAGCGGCCGGTGAGCGTGGCGTCGGCCGTCCGGACCATCGTGCGCTGACCGCCCGGGCCGGTCGCGCTGAGAGCCCGGAGCGGGTTGCACTAGTGTCGGGCGCATGATCGCGATAATCGGCGTCGGGAAGATGGGCGAGGCACTCCTGTCGGGTCTGCTCCGGGCGGGGCACGAACCGGAGGACGTCGCCGCGGTGGAGAAGGTGACCACGCGTTCGGCGGATATCGCCGCGACATACGGAGTGCGGGAGCTGACTCTGGCGGAGGCCGCCGAGGGGGCGGACACGCTGGTGATCGCGGTCAAGCCGCAGGACATGGAGGAGACGCTCTCCGCGCTGGACGGGCTCACCGACCAGCAGCTCGTGATCTCGATCGCGGCGGGGATCACCACCGCGTTCATCGAGCGGTGCCTGGCCCCGGCGCGGGTCCCGGTCGTCCGGGTCATGCCGAACACGCCCGCCGTGGTGAACGAGGCCATGTCGGTGATCTCGGCGGGTTCCCACGCCGGCTCGGGCCACCTGGACCGGGCCGGGGAACTGCTGTCGGTGGCGGGCAAGGTGCTGCGGATCCCCGAATCCCAGCAGGACGCGGCGACGGCGCTGTCCGGCAGCGGCCCGGCCTACGTGTACTACCTGGCCGAATCGATGATCGACGCGGGCGTCTTCGTCGGGATGCCCCGCCCGGCCGCCCGGGAGCTGGTCATCCAGGCCATCTACGGGGCGGCGACCATGCTGCGGGACTCCGGGGAGCACCCGGTGGTTCTCCGCGAGAACGTGTCGTCGCCGGCCGGCACCACGGTCGCCGCCATCGGCCAGCTGGAGTCCCACGGTGTCCGGGCCGCGTTCCAGGCCGCGATCGAGGCGGCCCGTGACCGGGGGCGGGAACTGGGCGGCGGCTGACGTTCGTGGGATTGTTAGGGGATCCGCGACTAAACGGAGGTTGCCTGCATGAGCGGCGGTTCGCTGGCGGTGGCGTGGGATGACGCGCTGACCCACTATGACTTCGGGCCGGGGCATCCGATGGCGCCCGTCCGGGTGGCGCTCACGATCGCGCTGGCCCGGTCGCTGGGAGTGCTCGACGAGCCCTCGGTGACGATGGTGCCGCCGCCGCCCGCGACCGACGCCGAACTGGAGACCGTCCACGACGGCGAGTACATCGAGGCCGTCCGCCGGGCCGGGCGGGAGCTGAGGCCGGAGCCGATGTTCGGCCTCGGCACGCCGGACGACCCGGTCTTCGAGGGGATGCACGAGGCGTCCGCCCTGGTCGCCGGGGCCACGCTGGCGGCGGCCCGCGCCGTGTGGAGCGGGTCGGCGCTGCACGCCGCGAGCATCTCCGGCGGCCTGCACCACGCGATGCGGCGAGCGGCCAGCGGATTCTGCGTGTATAACGACCCGGCGATCGCGATCAAGTGGCTTCTGTCCGCGGGGGCGGAGAGGATCGCGTACGTCGATACCGACGTTCATCACGGGGACGGCGTGCAGGCCGCCTTCTACGACGATCCCCGCGTCCTGACGATCTCGCTGCACGAGCACCCGGCGACGCTGTTCCCCGGGACAGGGCTGCCCGGGGACATCGGGACCGGTGCCGGCGAGGGCTACGCGGTAAACGTGGCGCTGCCGGCCGGCACCGGCGACCGGGGCTGGCTGCGCGCCCTCGGCGCGGTGGTCCCGGACCTGGTCCGCGCGTTCCGCCCGACGGTGCTGGTTACCCAGCACGGCTGCGACAGCCACGCGCTGGACCCGCTGGCCCACCTGGAACTGTCGGTGGACGCCCAGCGGGAGGCCGCGGTCATGCTTCACGACCTCGCGCACGAAGTGTGCGACGGGAAATGGCTGGCCACCGGGGGAGGCGGGTACGCCGTGGTCCAGGTGGTGCCCCGGACCTGGACCCATCTGCTCGCGATCGCGGCGGGGTCGCCCGTGGACCCGTCGACGGAGATTCCGGAGCGGTGGCGGGACATGGCACGCACGCTTACCGGTGAAACGGCTCCTTCGACGATGACCGATGAAGCCTGGACTGGGTATCCGTCATTTAGTTCCGGCTACGATCCCGGTGATCCTGTGGACCGGGCCATCATGCGAACTCGCAGTGCCGTGTTTGCCCATCACGGACTGGTGGCACACCTGTGACGTGGTTCTTTCCGTTTTTTCTCGCAAACTCCAGGCGGCTGTAGCGTGCTCCGGGATGCTCCTGTCGGAAGGGTAACAACAATGAGGCTATTAAGGGGGTTGCTCTTTTCTGTGCGGGTCTTACCCTGGATACGTACGTGACTGGTGCGCTGAATCCGGTCGGGCGTGCTTGGCTTCGCGCGGAATGAGGGCAATGATGGCAAGCGAAACCCCCCTAAGCGACATGAGGTTTCTTACTGTCGCCGAAGTAGCCACGATCATGCGGGTGTCGAAGATGACCGTGTACCGGCTCGTTCACTCGGGTGAGCTAGAAGCGATCCGGGTGGGCCGATCGTTCAGAGTTCCCGAGCATGCGGTTAACCAGTACCTGCGAGCCGCCTTCGTCGGCACCGGCTGAGCACTGGACGCCGGGCCTGCCGCGCGAGACCGGATCGCGGCGGGCCCGGAGACCTGTGCTGCCGGCCCAAGCGCCGATGTTGGTGGGGAAGCACGTAACTAGCGCTGTGCGAGAGCGGGTAGGCTAGAAGACTGCGCGAGCGGTAGGCGCTCGCACTGTTCTTTTCTACACTTCGGGCGTGTGCCCAGCCCTCCCGTTTCGGGTGAGCGTGATGGCGTGCCCGTCTGCCGTTGTGCCGAGGAGGTTGGTGGCCTGATGGGCTCTGTTATCAAGAAGCGCCGCAAGCGCATGGCCAAGAAGAAGCACCGCAAGCTGCTGAAGAAGACGCGCATCCAGCGTCGTAACAAGAAGTAGCTCTGCCCGCCTGGCGGCGGGGGCCGGTGGCTCTCCGCCGCTTTTGGCGTGCCCGGGGGATCTGTTAGCGTGCTCCGGGAGCGTTCCCTCTCTGGGTGGCGGAACGGACGTGGCGTATCAGATGTGGCGATACCCACACCGTCCGCAGAGAGGGCGCGGCTCGCGCGCCACGGGCTCGAATACCGGGGCCAGCCAGGCGATCTCCGCGGCCTGGCGGCCCGTCTCCCGGGCGTTTGCGGGGTCCAGGGTGGACCGCTGCCCGTCTGTCGACGGCACCTGTTTACGGCAAGAGCCGGTCAGAACAGGCAAAATGCCTGACAATGGGGAGAAGCGACATCGACTTCACCGACAGCGGAGCGGATGTGAGGGGCACTAATGCGCCGACGCGATGACGGTTGGGACGACGGTCGCCGGGACTGGGGGAACGACGGTGGCTGGCAGGACAGCCCCGGCGGGAACGTCTACGGCGGTAACGGCTACAACGGCGGCGGGTATAACGGCGGCCAGGCTGGCCAGCCTGGCCAGGCATATGGCCGCGCGGCGGACTACCCGGGGTACCCCTCGGCGGCCGGAGCGGCAGGCGGGGCGTCCGCGGGCGCCGCGCCGGGATACGACGGTGCCTCGTCGGGCTACGACCCGTCGGGGTACGACGCCCCGACGCAGTTGCACCCCGGGGGCGGCCAGCCGCCGCGCGGCGGTGCCCGGTCCGGAGCCAATGGCGGGGGCGCGCGCAACCCGCAGGCCGGCGAGATGACGAGCGTCGATATGAGCGCCGTCCCCGATTACCCGCAGGCCGGCGCGGCTTCTTCCGGCGCGGCTTCTTCCGGCCGGTCTCAAACCCCTCGGCCGTACGGGCGCCTTTCAATTTTCACCCTTCACGACGACATGACCGCGGAATTTGACCGGATTGCCGAGGAAGCCGCGGAAGGTGTCCGGACTTCGGAGCCGGATACGCTGGTTTATGTCATGCACGTGGTCCCGAAGGCGCCAATGCAGCGCATTATCTACGAGATTTACCGGGACCGGGCGGCATTCGAGAGTCACGAAAGCCAGCCCCATATTCTTCGGTTTACCGAGGCCCGCAAGTCGTGCGTCATGGCGACGAACATCATCGATCTCCGGCTGAAGTACGCCAAGGTGGCCGCGCTCTTCCAGGGTGACCAGGCGGGCACTCCCGCCGACCAGGTCCCGTGGCGCGATGACGAGGCCGGGATGCCCGAGCCCCAGCCCCAGACCCAGACCCAGACCCAGGGCCAGGCCGGCTGGGCCGCCGGGGGCCGCGCCGCCATGGGCGCCGGGGCCGCCGCCGGGGCCGCCGCGGGCCAGAACGCCGCCGCCCGGCAGGCTCAGGCCCAGCAGGCTCAGACGGCCGCTGCTCAGGGGGGCGCGGGTTACGGGGCCAACGGTTACGCCGCCGGCTACGGGGCCGACGGGCAGTACGGGGCGAACGGGTACGGAGGCGGCTACGGCGCCAACGGCTACGCCGCGAACGGCTACGCCGCGAACGGCTACGGGGCCAACGGCGCCGCTGCGGCCAACGGAGCGGCGGCCAACGCGGCCAACGCGGCTGGCACGGCCAACGCGGCC
>WRBL01000023.1 GCA_009784565.1 Streptosporangiales bacterium
CGCGCCCAACACCAGCTCCACGATCGTGTCCAAGTCCGTCGCCCGCGGCGGTGGCCGGACGTCCTACCGCGGCCTGATCAACGTGCAGGAAGGCGCCGCGCACTCCAAGTCCACGGTCAAGTGCGACGCGCTGCTCGTGGACACGGTCAGCCGCAGCGACACCTACCCGTACAACGACATCCGCGAGGACGACGTCGAGATGGGCCACGAGGCCACCGTCTCGAAGATCTCCGAGGACCAGCTGTTCTACCTGATGAGCCGCGGCCTTACCGAGGACGAGGCGATGGCGATGATCGTGCGGGGCTTCGTCGAGCCGATCGCGCGCGAGCTCCCCATGGAGTACGCGCTCGAGCTCAACCGCCTGATCGAGCTGCAGATGGAAGGAGCGGTCGGCTGATGTCGTCCCTTTCCGGCGCGGTCGAGACCGCGCCAGTGTCAAGCCTGCACGCACGCCGGACCGAGTTCGACGTGCCGTCCGGCCGCGAGGAGGAGTGGCGGTTCACCCCGCTGCGCCGCCTGCGGGGCCTGCACAAGGACACGGAGCTGGGCGAGTCCGGCGTCAAGGTGGACATCGACGCGGCCCCGGAGATCGAATATTCCGAACGGGCCGTCGCTTCCGCCGACGGCGTCTCCGGCTTCCTCCCCGAGGACCGCGTCAGCGCCCGCGCCTACGCCGCCGCCGGCACGGCGCGGGTCCTGACGGTGCCCAAGGAGGCAGTCGCCTCCCGCCCGACCGTCGTCCGGGTCACCGGCTCCGGGACCGGCGAGGCCGCGGCCGGGCACCTGGTCATCGACGTGCAGCCGTTCGGGCGGGCCGTCGTGGTCCTGGACTTCCACGGCAGCGCCACCTACGCCGACAACGTGGAGATCCGCGTGGCCGACGGCGGCGACCTGACGGTCGTGTCGGTGGCCGAGTGGGCCGGTGACGCGGTGCACGTCTCCCACCACCAGGCCACCCTGGGCCGGGACGCGAAGCTGAAGCACTTCCAGATCACCCTCGGCGGGTCCGTGGTCCGGGTCTCCCCGTCGGTCCGCTACGAAGGTCCCGGCGGCGACGCCGAGCTCTACGGCCTGTGCTTCGCCGACGCGGGCCAGCACCTGGAGCACCGGCTGTTCGTCGACCACGAGCCGCCGAAGTGCCGCAGCCGCGTCATCTACAAGGGCGCCCTGTCCGGCGACGACGCCCACACCGTATGGATCGGCGACGTCCTCATCGGGGCCGAGGCCGAGGGCACCGACACCTACGAGTTCAACCGGAACCTGGTCCTCACCGACGGCGCCCGCGCCGACTCGGTGCCGAACCTGGAGATCCTCACCGGCGAGGTCGCCGGCGCCGGGCACGCCAGCGCCAACGGCCGCCTCGACGACGAGCACATCTTCTACCTGCAGGCCCGCGGCATCCCCGAGGAGGAGGCCCGGCGCCTGGTCATCCGCGGGTTCTTCGGCGAGCTGATCGGCAAGATCGGCGTCCCCGAGGTCGAGGAGCGGGTGACCGAGAAGATCGAGGCCGAGCTGGCCGGGAGCCTGAAGTGACGCAGTCCGCTTTTGTCCGCGCCTGCGCCGTGGCCGACGTGGCCGAGGGCGAGGCCCTCGCCGTCGAGCTCGACGGCGAGCCGGTGGCGATCGTGCGGGCCGACGGCGAGATCTACGCGATCCGCGACGTGTGCTCGCACGCGGAGGTTCCGCTGTCCGAGGGAGAGGTCGAGGGCTGCACCGTCGAGTGCTGGCTGCACGGCTCCTGCTTCGACCTGCGGACCGGCAAGCCGACGGGCCTGCCCGCCACCGAGCCGGTGCCCGTGTACCCAGTGAAGATCGAGGGCGACGACGTCCTCGTTGCGATAGAGGAGTCATAGTGTCCACCCTTGAGATCCGTGACCTGCACGTGTCCGTCAAAGAGGCGGACGGATCGCTGCGCGAGATCCTGCGCGGCGTGAACCTGACGGTCGCCGACGGCGAGACCCACGCGATCATGGGCCCCAACGGTTCCGGCAAGTCCACGCTCAGCTACGCGATCGCCGGCCACCCCAAGTACGAGGTGACCTCCGGCACCATGACGCTGGACGGCGAGGACGTGCTGTCCATGTCGGTGGACGCAAGGGCCCGGGCCGGCCTGTTCCTGGCCATGCAGTACCCGGTCGAGGTCCCCGGCGTGTCGGTGTCGAACTTCCTGCGCACCTCGGTGACCGCCGTCCGCGGCGAGGCGCCGAAGCTGCGGCACTTCATGAAGGAGATGCGGGGCGCCATGGGCGACCTGTCCATCGACAGCAAGTTCGCCGAGCGCTCCCTCAACGAGGGCTTCTCCGGCGGCGAGAAGAAGCGCCACGAGATCCTCCAGCTCGAGATGCTCGACCCGAAGATCGCCGTCCTGGACGAGACCGACTCCGGCCTGGACGTCGACGCGCTGAAGGTCGTCTCCGACGGCATCAACCGGTTCCGGTCCAGGCCCGGCCACGGCGTGCTGCTGATCACCCACTACAACCGGATCCTGCAGTACGTGCAGCCCGACTACGTCCACGTGTTCGTGAACGGCCGGATCGTGGAAGAGGGCGGCCCCGAGCTGGCCAAGACCCTGGAGGCCGAGGGCTACGAGAAGTTCACCGCGGCCGCGGGGACCGTGTCGTGAGCGCCGTGACGTCTCCCCTGGACGTCGAGACGATCCGCAAGGACTTCCCGCTGCTGTCGCGGACCGTCCGCAACGACAAGCCGCTGGTCTACCTGGACTCCGGCGCCACGTCGCAGAAGCCGACGGCTGTCCTCGACGCCGAGCGGGAGTTCTACGAGCGCCACAACGGCGCCGCCCACCGCGGGTCCCACCTCCTGTCGGAGGAGGGCACCGAGATCTACGAGGGTGCCCGGGCCAAGGTCGCGGCGTTCATCGGCGCGGACGAGAACGAGCTGGTGTGGACCAAGGCCGCGACCGAGTCGGTGAACCTGGTCGCCTACGCCCTCACCGGCTCGGTCAAGGCCGGGGACGAGATCCTCATCAGCGAGCTTGAGCACCACGCCAACCTGGTGCCCTGGCAGCAGCTGGCCCAGCGGACCGGCGCGACGCTGAAGTGGTTCAAGGCCACCCCCGAGGGCCGCCTGGACTTCGACCCCTCGCTCATCACCGAGCGGACCAAGATCGTCGCCGTCACCGGGCAGTCCAACGTCACCGGCGTGATCACGCCGCTGGCCGAGATCACCCGCGCCGCCCACGAGGCGGGCGCGCTGGTCCTGGCCGACGGCGCCCAGCTGGTGCCGCACCACAAGGTGGACGTGAAGGCCCTCGACGTCGACTTCATGGTGTTCTCCGGCCATAAGATGCTGGGCCCGCTGGGCCTGGGCGCGCTGTACGGGAAGTACGACAAGCTCGACGCCCTGCCGCCGTTCCTGTCCGGCGGGGACATGATCGAGATCGTCCGGATGGAGGGCTCCACCTTCCAGGCGCCGCCCATGCGGTTCGAGACCGGCGTCCCGCCGGCCCCGCAGGCCGCCGGCCTGGCCGCCGCCATCGACTACCTGGACGGGCTCGGCATGGACAATGTCGCCGCCCACGAGGAAGTCCTGACGGCCCGGGCGCTGGAGGTCCTGACCGGCATCAAGGGCGTGCGGATCCTCGGACCCGGCACGACGGAGAACCGCGGCGCGGCCGTGGCCTTCGAGGTCGACGGCATCCACCCGCACGACCTCAGCCAGGTCCTCGACGACCAGGGCATCGCGATCCGCGTCGGCCACCACTGCGCCTGGCCGCTGCACCGCGCGCTCGGGGTCCAGGCCTCCAACCGGGCCACCTTCTACCTCTACAACACGCTCGAAGAAGTGGACGTCCTGGGGGAAGGAATCCGGTACGCCCAGAAGTTCTTCAAGGTATGAACCCAGGGGGATGAGTCCCCTGGCACCCCCGGAGAGGTTATGCAGCTCGAATCCATGTACCAGGAGATCATCCTGGACCACTACCGGAACCCGCACCACAAGGGACTGCGGGATCCGTTCGCCGCCGAGGTGCATCACGTCAACCCGACATGCGGTGACGAGGTGACGCTCCGGGTCGCTCTGAAGGAAGGCGCCGACGGCGAGCAGGTCGTGGAGGACATCTCGTATGACTCTCTTGGCTGTTCGATCAGCCAGGCCAGCACCTCGGTCATGACCGACCTCGTCATCGGCAAGCCGGTCGGCGAGGCGATGAAGGTCGGCGACGCCTTCCTCGAGCTGATGCAGTCCAAGGGCGAGGCCGAGCCGGACGAGGACGTCCTGGAGGACGCGGTCGCGTTCGCCGGAGTCTCGAAGTACCCCGCCCGGATCAAGTGCGCGCTGCTGGGCTGGATGGCGTGGAAGGACGCGACCACTCAGGCACTCGCCGAAGGAGGCACCGAATGACGGAAAACACGACCGAGACCCCGGCCCCGCCGGAGCTCACCCAGGAGCAGGAAGACGTTCTGGAGGCGCTCCGCGACGTGGTCGACCCCGAACTCGGGGTCAACGTCGTTGACCTCGGGCTCGTCTACGGGGTGAACATCGACGACGCCAAGGTCGCGACGCTCGACATGACCCTGACCAGCGCCGCCTGCCCGCTCACCGACGTGATCGAGGAGCAGGCCGGCGCCGCCCTGGAGGGCCTGGTCAACGACTGCAAGATCAACTGGGTCTGGATGCCCCCGTGGGGCCCGGAGAACATCACCGAGGACGGCCGCGAGCAGCTTCGCGCCCTCGGTTTCAATATCTGATCAGATCGTTGCCGCGAGGCGCGCCGACGGCCCTTCCGAGGGGCGGCCCGGCGCGCCTTTCGCGTTCCCGCCCGCCCGCCCGCCTGCCCGCGCGCCTGCCCGCCCGTCCGCGCGCCCGCCCGCGCGGACTCGATGTCACACCGCTTCCCCTCTATGGGAGGCGATGGCGCTTCGGCCACGTTGGCGCAGTCGCCAATGGCGCATCGGCTACGTTTCCGCCCGCGACTGGGACGGGCATTTCATGGTAATTGCCGCTTATTTTCAATTATTGACCGGCATTTATCCAAAGTTCGGCAATTGAGGTATACGGGTGACGCGCGGAGAGCGGGTACCGGGACGGCGGGCTTCAATGAGCAGGGAATTTACCGGGTCTTAACCCACCTAAACGGGCAAAAGCGACTAATTTTTCAATTGCCAATGAATGGTGTGCATGCGGCGTGTTTGGGTGTCATATCCCCCACGCTGGACCTGTTACGTGTATGGTGTTCACGAATTCGTCGGACTCTGACGCTATCAGGGGGTAGCTGAATGTTCCGTAAGGCGGCGATTGTCGTCTCCATCATGCTGCTGGCGTTTGTGACGGCCTGCGGCTCGCACAAGAACGCCAGCGACACGTCGGCCTCGGGGGGCTCGGCCGCCGGCGCGCCGGTGAGCTCGTCGGCCACGTGCCCGACCAAGGAGACCAAGAAATTCGCCAAGACTCTGTTCGTCACGGACGCGGCCCTGGCCGGGGGAGCGTTCAAGCACTGGATCTACACCCCGGCCAAGGAGGGGAAGTTCAAGAAGGGGGCCCACGGCCGGATCAAGTCCTTCATCAAGGCCGCCGCGGCGGGAGCGTTCACGCTTAACCGGTTGAACGCGGTCAAGAAGAACGCCGAGTCGGACCCGCTGCTGTGCAAGGCCACCATCGGCCCGATCACGAAGTTCACGTCCTCGATCAAGAACCTCGTCAGCGGGGCCAAGCACGGGAGCGTGGACCCGTCCCAGGTGACCAGCGCCAACAGTGACCTGGGCTCGTTCCACTCGGACGCGGCGAAGCAGGGTAACGCCTTCACCGACAACCAGAACGCCAGCATCGGCGGCTGAACCGGCGAGCGCGGCTGATCCCAGCCCTTCACGATGCCCGGAGCGCCACGGCGCTCCGGGCATCGCTGCTGTCAGGCGCCGCCGCGCGTGTAGAACGGGGCGGCGTGGGCGGCGACCCACTCGTCGATGAGATCCGGAGCGTCCTCTCCGGGGAACGTGACATCGAGCGGATGAGGCAGCGGCCCCGGCAGCGACGCCGCCGCGTGCTCGACCGCCCGGACGGCGGCGTCGCGGGCGTCGGCGCTGGACGGGTCGTCCAGCGAGACGGACACGATCAGGCCCTCGCCCGCTCCGGTCACCGTCAGCCAGGCCCGTGACGCGTCGCGGACGCCGGGCAGTCGCTCCAGTTCCCGGGCCACCTCCCGCAGGAGCGCGGCCGGCTCGGCCGGGGGATGCCCCACCCGGATGCCGCCGTCCCCCTCCCCGGCGCCGTCGTCCGGCCTTTTCCCGGCCAGGCAGGCTACCGCCGGGGGATAGAGGGGGACGCTCGCCTCCGCGCCCGGATTGAGGGCCATGCCCAGGCCCGGGGGGAGCAGCCGGGCGAGCGCCGCCGCCGGGACGACGATGTGCGGGATCCGCCTCGTGTCCGCGGGCCGCCGGGACCGCTTGCCCGCGTACCGGGCGAGCCGGCCGGGGGAGGTGAAGCACGGGACGAAGTCCGCGCCCAGGTAGGTGACCACCGGCAGGTCCACGGCGGAGCCGTCGGTGAAGGGCCGTCGCCGGTCCGGCAGCGGGATCCAGACGCGGGCGCGGGCCAGTTCGTGGAAGAGCAGGTCGCAGGTATACCCGTCGTTTCCGGCCAGGGAGACGAGTACCTTCTCCAGCGTCTCGCCGTCGGCCGCCTCCGCGGCGGCGTCGGGCGCCGCGCCGGGGCCGCCGGGAGCGCTGCCCCAGACGAGGGCGCCCGGGCGCACGAGCGTGCCGCCCTGGGCCAGGGCCTGAACCGGGATGAAGTCCGACGGCGCCGCCGCGTCGGGCCGCGGGGGAGCGTCGCCGGCACGCTGCGGGGGCACGCCGTCAGCCCGGGGCGGGGCGGACGGCTGGGCGTCAGGCGGGCGCGGGCCTTCGTCCGGCCCGGCCGCGAAGTTTGCGCTGTTCATCGGGTTTCCTCGTGAACGATAGTGAGCTCCAGTGGTTACCGGGCCTCAGTGCCGCATGCCCCTCCCGGGCGGGGGCGCCCGGTCGTGGCGTGCCTAGTCAGTGAAATCGCTGATACCGATAGTAAACATTAAGCTGCTGTATGTAGCTAAGAACAGCGCAAGAACCCGCAGAAGATGCCCTGAGGGGCCCTGAGGTGCCGACGGCGCCGGATTCCGCTCGGAGGCCATCCCTGACCAGGGAAAAGAGGCCCCGCCGGGCCCGGGCGGCGCGATCGGGAGTTGCTGTTCGTCGTTCTGGGAATCACGAGTTGCGCTACCTACGTATGCTGCCTCCCGGAACACCCGGGACCCGTCCGGTGTTGTAGCCCTGGGTTTTCGCTGAAAGGGCCGTCGTCCCGATCCGGTATCCTGGCGCCATGCTGCCAGACTGACCGTATGACGGGCGTGCGCGGCGCCGGGGGCTGGCGCACGCGCTGGGCCCCCCGGAGGGCGACCCCGGACCCCGATGAGCCGACCGATCCGTCATATCGCTGGAGTGGTGTTTTCATGATCGTTGCCAGTGGCATTGAGCTGCGCGCTGGTGCCCGGCTGCTGCTGGCCGAAGCGTCGTTCCAGGTCGCCGCGGGCGACCGGATCGGCCTGGTGGGGCGGAACGGCGCGGGCAAGACCACCCTGATGAAGGTGCTGTCCGGCAACGGCATTCCCGCCGAGGGAACCGTGCGGAGGACCGGGAGCGTCGGCTACCTGCCGCAGGACCCGCGGACCGGGGACCTGGAGACGCTCGCCCTGGACCGGGTGCTGTCCGCCCGCGGCCTGGACGAGGTCCGCAACCAGATGCGCAAGGTCGAGTCGCAGATGAGCGACTCCGATCCCGCGGTCGCGGAGAGGGCGATCAAGCGGTACGGCAACCTGAGCGACCGGCTCACGGTGCTCGGCGGGTACGCCGCTGAGTCCCAGGCCGCCTCGCTCGCGGCCAGCCTCGGCCTGCCCGACCGGGTGCTGCACCAGCCCCTGGCGACGCTGTCGGGCGGCCAGCGCCGCCGGATCGAACTGGCCCGGATCCTGTTCGGCGACTCCCAGACCCTGCTGCTCGACGAGCCCACGAACCACCTGGACGCGGACTCCATCATCTGGCTGCGCGATCACCTGAAGACCTACCGCGGCGGGCTCATGGTGATCTCCCACGACGTGGAACTGGTCGAGCAGGTCGTCAACAAGGTCTTCTACCTCGACGCCAACCGGTCCGTCATCGACATCTACAACGTCGGCTGGAAGGCCTACCAGAAGCAGCGCGACGCCGACGAGCGTCGCCGCAAGCGGGAACGGGCCAACGCCGAGCGTCAGGCGACCGCGCTGTCGGCCCAGGCCGACAAGATGCGGGCCAAGGCGACCAAGGCCAAGGCCGCGCAGAACATGCAGCGCCGGGCCGAGCGGCTGCTCGACGGCCTTGAGAGCGAGCGCCAGGGCGACCGTGTGGCAAAACTTCGTTTTCCCATTCCGGCGGCGTGCGGGAAAACGCCCCTCACCTCCGAAGGATTGTCGAAATCTTACGGCTCCCTTGAAGTATTCACCGATGTCACTATGGCGGTGGACCGGGGCAGCCGGGTGGTCATCCTCGGCCTCAACGGCGCGGGCAAGACGACGCTGCTGCGACTGCTGGCGGGCGTGGAAACCCCGGACACCGGAAAGGTCGTGCCCGGCCATGGCCTGCGGATCGGCTATTACGCCCAGGAGCACGAGACGCTCGATACCGCGCGGACCATTATCGAGAACATGCGCACCGCCTCCCCCGAGCTCAACGAGACCGAGCAGCGCAAAGTCCTCGGCTCGTTCCTGTTCTCCGGGGATGACGTCGATAAGCCGGTAGGCGTCCTTTCCGGCGGCGAGAAGACGCGGCTGGCACTGGCCCTCCTGGTAGTGTCCGGGGCCAACGTCCTGCTGCTCGACGAGCCGACGAACAACCTGGACCCGGCCAGCCGGGAGGAAATCCTGGCCGCGCTGCGCGCCTATGAAGGCGCCATTGTGCTGGTGACGCACGATGAAGGCGCCGTGGACGCGCTCTCGCCGGAACGGGTTATCGTGCTTCCGGAGGGAACCGAGGATACCTGGAGCGACGATTTCGCGGAGCTCGTCGCGCTCGCCTGACCATTCATCGCGGTCAGCTGTCCATTCGTCGCCTCGCCCTTGGGGTCATTGAAAACGGCACCATTTTCCCTGGCACTAATTGCGCCATGTGGGTGGCCAACCACGCTCCGATAGGTGATCATTGCGATAGGGGAAGTTACGCAATGAGTGCTTAACCTTACGGGAGGTACACGTGGGCGACAGTCTGAGGAAAGGCACCAGGGTGACGGGCAACGACCGAAGCAAGCTGGCGACCGACCTGAAGAGCAGGTACGACTCGGGGGAGTCCATTCGCTCGCTCGCCGCCGCGACCGGGCGGTCGTACGGGTTCATTCACCGTCTGCTCACCGAGACCGGGGTCAAGCTCCGCGGCCGCGGCGGGGCCACGCAGAAGGCTGTCGCCAGCCAGTAACGGCGGCGCCCGCCACCCGGGCCCGCGGCGGTGGCCGCGGGCCCGGGTAGGTTGAGGGGCGTGCACCCGCCTGCGATGAGAGCGATGCGCGGGTTCCGCATGGACCCGTCCGTCACCAAGCAGAAGCTCAAGCCCGGGACGGTCCGCCGGATCGCGTCCTACGCCCGGCCCTACCGGCTTCACCTGGTCATGTTCCTGATCGGGACGGCGCTGGACGCGGCGATCGCGGTGGTGAATCCGCTGCTGCTGCGGGAGATCATCGATCAGGGCATCATTCCCCGCCGCGCCACCGTGGTCGTCGTGGTCGCGGTCATCGTCGCCGCGGTCGCGGTGCTCGACGCGGGCCTCGGCTTTCTCAACCGCTGGTTCTCCGCCCGGATCGGGGAGGGCCTCATTTACGACCTGCGGGTCCAGGTCTTCGGCCACGTGCAGCGGCAGCCGCTCGCCTTCTTCACCCGGGCTCAGACCGGGTCGCTGGTGGCGAGGCTGGACGCCGACGTGCTCGGCGCGCAGCAGGCGATCGTCGGCACCCTGTCCAGCGTGCTGTCCAACGCCCTGTCGCTGATCCTGATCCTCGGGGCCCTGTTCTACCTGTCCTGGCTGGTCACCGTCATCGGCCTGGTGCTCATCCCGCTGTTCATCTTCCCGGCCCGCCTGATCGGGCGCCGGATGCAGCGGCTTACCCGCGAGGGAATGCAGCTCAACGCCGAGATGGGCTCGATGATGAACGAGCGCTTCAACGTGGCCGGCGCGATGCTGGTGAAGCTGTTCGGCCGCCCCCGCGAGGAAGCCGAGACCTTCGGGACGAAGGCCGGGAAGGTCCGCGACATCGGCGTCAGCACCGCCATGTACGGCCAGGTGTTCATGGTGGCCATGACCCTGCTGGCCTCGGTTCTCACCGCCCTGGTCTACGGCGTCGGCGGGAGCATGGTCATCAACGGCGTCTTCCAGATCGGCTCCCTGGTCGCCCTCACCCAGCTGCTGACCCGCCTGTACGGGCCGATCGCGGCGCTGTCCAACGTGCAGGTGCAGGTGATGACCGCGCTGGTCAGCTTCGACCGGGTCTTCGAGGTACTCGACCTTGAGCCGCTCATCACGGAGAAGCCGGGCGCGGTGGAACTGCCCCGCCGGTCCGTGACCGCCGGGAACGGGGCCGACGGCGCCGCCGCCCCGGAGATCAGCCTCGACCACGTCTCCTTCCGCTACCCGACGGCGGCCGAGGTGTCCCTCGCCTCGCTGGAGTCGATCGCGCTGAAGACCCCCGAGCGGTCCGGGACCGCGGCCGGGGTACTGCGCGACCTCTCGTTCACCGCGCCGCCGGGCCAGCTGACCGCCCTGGTCGGGCCGTCCGGCGCGGGCAAGACCACCATCACCCACCTGGTCTCCCGGATGTACGACCCCAACGACGGCGCGGTCCGCATCGACGGTTATGACCTGCGCGACGTCACGCTGGACTCGCTGCGGGACGTGGTCGGCGTCGTCACCCAGGACTCGCACCTGTTCCATGACACGATCCGGGCGAACCTGGCCTACGCCCGGCCGTCCGCCACCGAGACCGAGATCGCCGGGGCCTGCCGGGCGGCCCAGGTCTGGGACCTGATCTCCTCGCTGCCCGACGGCCTGGACACGGTCGTCGGCGACCGCGGCTACCGGCTGTCCGGCGGCGAGAAGCAGCGAGTGGCGCTGGCCCGGCTGCTCCTGAAGGCGCCGTCGGTCGTGGTGCTGGACGAGGCCACGGCGCACCTGGACTCCGAGTCCGAGGCGGCGGTCCAGGAGGCTCTGCGCACGGCGCTGGCCGGGCGTACGTCGCTGGTGATCGCGCACCGCCTGTCGACCGTCCGGGAGGCCGCCCGGATCCTGGTCATCGACGGCGGCCGGGTCGCCGAATCCGGCACCCATACCGAGCTTCTGGCCGCGGGGGGCCTGTACGCCGAGCTGTACCGCACGCAGTTCGCCGCCCAGGAGGACACCGCCCCGACATGAGCGGGACCGCCCGCCGGGGCGATTATTCGATATCGGTCAGTGGCGAGCGGTGAGGAACGGTACCGTATCGGGGGAAACTTCAGAAGGACCGACACCTGCATATGCCCTCGCGCCACATTCTTATCGTTAACTCCCGCAAGGTGACCCAGCCGGTCTTCGTGATCGGCGCACCGCACTCCGGTGCGGAAGCCGTCGGGCGGGCGCTCAAGATCTCGCCGGGTTTTCACGTCACCGCCGGGCAGCGCAACGTACTGGAGGCCGTCTACGCGTTTGCTCGCAAGCCGTCCGCCTACGCCGCCCGCGGAGAAGCCGTCTCCTCCGTGGTCCGGGACACCCTCGCCCAGGGCTGGCAGATCACCCCGACCAGCTGCCTGCAGTGCACGCCGCAGTGCCGCGCCGCCGCCGGCCTGCGCGACGCCGAGGTCGGGCCGTGCGCCGAGGAGCGGGGCCTGGCCCGGTTCGGTGACGCCAGCCCGGACCTGGCCTACTGCGCCGAGACGCTGATCGACGCGTTCCCGGACGCGCAGATCGTGCAGGTGGTCCGGGACGGCCGCGACACCGTGGCCTCGATGCTCGGCGACCCGCTGTCGATGTACTGGTTCCGGCCCGGCGTCGCCAACATCGACGACGAGTTTCCCAACCCGTTCTACGGAATCGAGGACGAGACCGACCGGTTCACCTGGACCGGCCTGTCCACCGCCGCCAAGTGCGCCCTCCGCTGGCGCGGGGCCATTCGCCTCGCCGCCCGTCTCCGGGCCCAGCTGAACGCGGACCAGCTCAAGACCCTGCGGTACGAGGACATGATCTTCGACCCGCGCGGCGCGGCCGCCGCCCTGTCGGAATTCACCGGCGCCACCGTGGCGGCCCCGGTGACCCGTAAGCACCGCGAGGTCAAGAGCCAGGCGGGAAGCTGGCGGCACCTGCTGTCCGCGTCCGACGTCAGCGACGTCGAGAAGATCGCGGGGGAGGAACTTCGCCGGCTCGGGTACGCCTGAGCCGGGCCGCGGTTCGCATATTCTTGACCCCATGCGAGTACTACCGTCCGTCGTAATTGCCGTCTCCGGCCTGAGCCTGCTGGGGATCGCGGGGTGCTCGCAGTTCGACCAGTCGCTCGGGCAGCAGCAGGCGGTCGTGTCGTTCCAGTCCGGGGCCTCGACCGCGGTCCGGATGCAGGTCCGGAACGCGTGCGGCAAGCTCCCGAACGTCTCCCCGGCGCCGCTGGCGAAGAACGTGCCGCTGTCGCAGGCGCTGAACCAGGTCACGTTCCAGATCAACAAGGCCGACCCGGCCGACATCTCGCGGCTGCAGGAGTGCCTGGAGAAGCACAAGGGCTACGCCGGCGTCGACATCACGGACTCCTCGGACAACGGCTAGACGGGCCGGCCCATTGTAGTAGCTTGCTGACCTGGTGTTATAGGCCGCAGTGATCGCGGTAACGGCTGTTGCCGGGACATTTCCTACTTTCTCGGTTGGGTGTATGGTGTCGCGAAAGCGACTTAACCGATCGAGAATGGGATTAATATGCGACGGATCTTGGCTGGCGCCGCTGCGGCAGTAGGCAGCGCGCTCCTCATCGCCGGCTGCTCCTCGGGCGCGGCCAGTTCCGGTTCCGCCTCCGGCGGCGGATCGGGACCGGTGGCGGTCCGGCTCGGGTACCTGGCGAACATCACGCACGCCCCGACGCTGATCGGCGTGAAGAACGGTTACTTCGCCAAGGCGCTCGGCTCCGCGGGCACGCTCAGGACGTCCACCTACAGCAGCGGCACGCAGGAGACCACGGCGATCCTGTCCGGGCAGCTCGACGCCGCCTACGTCGGCCCGAACCCGGCCATCAACGCCTGGCAGAAGTCCGGCGGCAAGGCCATCAAGATCGTGTCCGGCGCGGCCACCGGCGGCGCCTCGATCGTGGCCAAGCCGGGAGTGACCAGCGCCCGGCAGTTCAAGGGCAAGTCGATCGCGACGCCGTCGCTCGGCAACACCCAGGACGTCGCCGCCCGCGCCTGGCTCAAGCAGGGCGGGCTGAGCACGTCCGCCGTCGGCGGCGGCGACGTGACGGTCAAGCCGACCACCCCGAACTCGGCCGCGGTGCTGGAGTACAAGTCCGGCCAGATCGCCGGCGCGTCCGAGCCGTCCCCCTACGACGTGGAGATGGAGCAGGCCGGCGGCAGGGTACTGCTGTCGGAGCCCGGCGTGACGACCCTCCTGATGGTTACCCAGTCGTTCCTGAGCGCGCACCCGGCCATCGTCAACGACCTGCTGAAGGCCCAGATCGAGTCCAACGACTTCATCAAGAAGGACCCGGCGCAGGCCGCGAAGGTCGCGAACTCCGAACTGGCCGCCTACACCGGCAAGCCGCTGAAGCCGAAGGTGCTGACTCCGGCGTTCAAGGAGATCACCTTCACCGACGACCCGGACGCGGCGTCGCTGACCACGGACGCCAGCCAGGCGGCCGGCGTCGGCCTGCTTCAGAAGGCCAGCCTGCAGGGCATCTTCGACCTCGGCCCCCTCAACTCCGGGCTCAGGGCGGCCGGCGAAAAGCAGGTGGCCTCGTCATAATGCCTGACGCGACGGCCACGAAGGAGACGCCGGCGGCGGTCACGCTGACCGGCGTCTCCAAGACCTACGGGCGCGGAGCCGCCTCGGTCCGTGCCCTCGACCAGGTGACCTTGTCGGCCGAGCCCGGCGAGGTCACCTGCCTGATCGGCGCGTCCGGCTGCGGCAAGTCCACCCTGCTGTCCCTGATCGCCGGGCTGGAGAGGCCCACCGCGGGCGAAGTCGCGGCGGGAGGCCGGGTCGCGCTCATGTTCCAGGAGGCCGGGCTGTTCCCGTGGCTCACCGCGGCCGGCAACGTGGAGCTCGCGCTGCGGGCCCGCGGGACCGGCCGGGCCGAGCGCAAGCAGCGGGCCGCCGGGCTCCTGGAGACGGTGCATCTCGGCGGCTTCGGGAAGAAACGGCCCCATGAGCTGTCCGGCGGCATGCGGCAGCGCGTCGCCCTGGCCCGGGCCCTGGCCGCCGACGCCGACGTGCTGCTGATGGACGAGCCGTTCGGCGCCCTGGACGCGATGACCCGCGACCTCCTGCACGAGGAGGTGGACCGCATCACCGCCGGCCGGGACCTGACCGTCGTGTTCGTGACCCACAACGTCCGGGAGGCGGTCCGCCTGGGGGACCAGGTGGTCCTGCTGTCCAGCCGCCCCGGCACCGTCCTGGAACGGTACGAGGTGCCGATCGAGCGGCCGCGGCGGATCGACTCCGCCCCGGTCGCCGAACTGGCCGGGACGATCACCGACCGGCTCCGGGAGGAGGTGAGCCGCCATGGCACATGACACCATCGCGGGCCTGGACGCCCTCGACCTGGCCGCCGAGGCCGCGCCGGGCGGCGCCGGCGCCCGCGCGGGCCGGGTCTGGAACGCGGCGTGGCCGAAGCTGGCCGCGATCGTCATCTTCCTGGCCCTCTGGGAGATCCTCTACCTGGCGGGCTGGAAGAGTCTCATCTTCCCGGCGCCGGGCACCACGCTGTCCGATCTCGGTACTCAGCTGTCGAGCGGCCAGCTGTGGCAGGCGATCGAGACCACCCTGGGACGGGCGCTCGGCGGCTTCGCCATCGCGCTCGTGATCGGCGTGGTCGTCGGCTCGCTGGTCTCGCGGATCGGCGCGCTGCGGCAGGCCGTCGGGTCGATGCTGACCGGCCTGCAGACGATGCCGTCGGTCGCGTGGATCCCGTTCGCCATCATCTTGTTCGGGTCGTCGACCTCGACGATCGGCTTCGTGGTGGTGATGGCGTCGGCGCCGTCGATCGCGAACGCCCTGATCGCGGGCGTGGACTACACGCCGCCGCTGCTGGTCAAGGCGGGCCGGCTGATGGGGCTCGCTCGCCTGCGGCTGCACTGGCACGTGTACCTGCCGTCGTCGCTGCCGACGTTCGTCTCCGGCCTGAAGCAGGCCTGGGCGTTCACCTGGCACTCCCTGCTGACGGCCGAACTGGTCGTGCTGATCCCGAACCATCCCTCGCTCGGGATCCTGCTCGACAGCGACCAGCAGCAGGCGGACATGCCGTCCACCATCGCGGTCATGCTCGTGATCCTGATCCTGGGGGTGGTCGTCGACGGCCTCTTCGGCCTGTGGAACCGGTCCATCCAGCGGCGCCGGGGGCTGGAGTAGGCCATCGGTAGGTACCGAGGTTCGCGTCCGCGTTACCCATACTGCCCGTATGGTGCGTTTCCGCTAACTACATCCGTGTAACTTCTAAGTACCGGATTACGACGTTTGCGGGGATGACGCATATGGGCATGCAGGAGGCGAGCACCGGGCCGAACGAGGCGGAGCTGGATGAGGCGCTTGCCCGCGCCGTCCGCCAGCTCATCGCCGACGCCGTCGACCAGGACACGGCCACGGCAGCCTGACGCGCGAAGGCCGGGCGGCCCGGGGGAGAACCCGGCCGCCCGGCCTTTTCGCACCCGGCGCGGCCGCTACTCCGGCGGCTGGCCGTCCTCGTCGGGGTCGTCCTCGTTCCGGAGGGCCCGGGCGACCCGGGCCAGGGTCTCCACGCCGGTTCCGCCCGACGGGGTGAACCAGGTGCTGGAAATGTCGGAACCGGAGTCGGGCGGCTCGGGCTTGGCCCTCTTGCCGCGGGACCGGCCGCCGCGCGGGGGGTCGGGCTCGATGCGAGGCCAGTCGCTGGTCGGCCAGCCCGTGTTGGCCTGCCCGCCGGACCCGCTGGCCTGGCTCTCCGCGCCGCGCGCATGCTCCCTGAGAGTTTCATCGTCGAGCACGCGCTCGGCCCGTGTCTCCGTCAGAGCCGGATTCGCCGGCTTGCGCGCGGGCTCGGCCCGGAACGCGGAGTCCCGCCCGGGAACCGGCTCGTCCTGAGGCGCGGGCCGGGGGAAGGGACGGGGGATGGCCCGGGGGACCGTGCGGGGCACCGGCCTGCCGCTGGGAGTCTGGGTCCGGTACCGGTCCTCGCCCGGACCGCCAGGCCGGCCGCCGCTCCCGGAACCGGGCCGGGGGAACGCCTGCGGTTCGGCGGGCGGCACCGCGGGCTCGCTCGGCATCACGGGCGAGTCGACCCGCGTGTGCATGGTCGATTCCAGCGAAGAGAACGGCGCCGGGGACCCGGGCTGAGTCTCGGGCTCCGCCTCGGCGGCGGGCCCGGGTTCGGGTTCGGGCTCAGGTTCGGGAGCCGGGGCGGGTTCGGGTTCGGCGGGAGCGGCGAGGTCCTCGGGGGAGGGGTCGGCCAGCTCCGGTGTCATCGCCAGTTCGGGTTCGGGCTCGGGCTCGGGCGGAGTCTCGGCGGCCGCGGGCGGCCAGGCTCCGGCCGACGGCCCGGTCGAGACGGCGATCTCAGCGGAACCGGACGGTTGAAGGGAGGACATGAGACCAAGGGACGGGGCCTGCTCCGCCTCGGGCTCGGGCTCGGGGTCGTCCTCGGGTTCGGGCTCGGGCTCGGGGCCCGCCACGGCCTCGGGCTCGGGAACCGGAGCGGGTTCGGGTTCGGCGGGAGCGGCGAGGTCCTCGGGGGAGGGGCCGGCCAGCTCCGGTGTCATCGCCACTTCGGGCTCGGGCTCGGCTTCGGATTCCCGGGCGGGCTGTTCCTCGGATCCGGGGCCGGCTTCCTCGGCCGGTCCCGCGGGCACCGGCGCGGCCTCCGGCTCGGACGGCACGGGGAGCTCGAGGCCGGCCGCCGCCCCGAGGTCGAGGTCGGGCATCAGGGAGCCGAGCGACTGGCGCATCACGTCCAGATGGCGGGCTACCTCGTCCCGCTGCTCGGTCATGCGCTCGATCTCGTGCTGGGCGGCCTCCTTGCGCCGCTCGGCCTCGGCCGTCGCTTCGTCGATCAGGTCGCTGGCCCGTTTCCGGGCCTGGCCGACGATCTGGCTGGCCTCGTTCTTCGCCTGGCCGATGGTGCGGCTGGCCTCCGCGGCGCCGTCCTTGCGGGCCTGCTCGGCCTGCGCGCTGACGGCGGCCGCCCGCTCCTCGGCGGCGGCGGCCCGGCGCTCCGCCTCGCCCACCAGCTTGCGGGTGTTGACCTGGGCGGCGGACAGCTGCTCGGAGCTCTTGCGCTCGGCCTCGGCCCGGCGGGCGGTCAGCTCCACCTCGAAGTCGGACTCCGCCTTCGTCCGGGCCGACTCGCTCTGCTCCCGCAGCCGCTGTTCGGCGACGCGGACCTCCTCGGCCTGACGCCGCGCGGCGGTGATGATCTCGTCCCGCTTGCGCTCGGCCGCGGACTGCTTGGCGGCGAGATCCCGGTCGATCTCGGCCCGGCGGGCCCGGGCCTCCCGTTCGAGGGAGACGCGGCGCCGCTCGGCCTCGGCGTCGGCGGCGGCGACCCGCTTGGCCCCCTCCTTCTCGGCGGAGGAGACGAGGTTCGCGGCCTGCTGGCGGGCCTGTGCCACGAGGCCGTCCCCGTGCCGCTTGGCGGCGGCGCGGGCTTCCTCGGCCTCGTCCTTCAGCCGGGCCCGGACCTTGGCCGCCTCGTCCTCAGCGGCCTTGACCGTCCGGGCGGCCCGGGTCTCGGCGCCGGCGGTGATCTCCCTGGCTTCGGACTTGACCTGTTCGACGAATTCCGCGGCCTGGTCACGCGCGGCTCGCAGCAGCTGCTCGACGCGGACGCTGGCCGGCCGGTCCAGTTCCTGGATACGACGGTGCGCCTCGCTGAGCTCACGGCGCGAAGCCTGCGCTTCCGCCCGAGAGCGCTTGACTTCCTCGGTGAGCTGGCGGATGTGGTCGTTGAGTAGCGGGTTGTTGCCGTCGAACTGGCCTGTCACCACTACGAGATTAACCCATTTAGAGGACTCAACCGGGGTGCTTTGCCATACGGACCCCCTCCCGGAGCTGGGCAGAGGCGACAAGTCCGGACAGAAGCCGTGATCCGTTTGGAATAATGTCACGCAGAAGCCGGGACCGGCTCACCCGGGCAGACCAGCCTGGTCGCATGACCACCTCCCCTGCCACGCCGGAGGGCTCCGTCGGGCACGTCCTCGACGAGGCGCCCACCAGCCTCTTCCACATCAAGACGGCGATTACCTCGGGTATGGGCTTCTTCACCGACGCCTACGACCTCAACGTGATCTCCATCGCGCTGCTGCTGATCACGCCGCAGTTCCACCTGACATCCGGCCAGGTCGGCCTGGTCGGCTCCACCGCGCTGATCGCGTCCTTCGTGGGTGCGTTCATCTTCGGCCGGATCGCCGACGTCTTCGGCCGCAAGAGCGTGTACGGGATCGAGGCGGCCATCATGGTCGTCGGGGCGCTCCTCACCGCCTTCGCGCCGAACTTCACCTGGCTTATCGTCACCCGTTTCATCCTCGGCATCGGGATCGGCGGCGACTACCCGGTCTCGGCGACGATCATGACCGAGTACTCAAACCGCAAGAGCCGCGGCCGCCAGGTCGCCATGATGTTCTCTTCCTACTCCTTCGGGACGATCACGGCCTACATCCTCGCCATGACGCTGCTGTCCGCCGGCGTCGACAACAACATCGCCTGGCGCCTGCTGCTGGGCCTGGGCGCGCTGCCCGCGCTCGCCGTGCTCTGGAACCGGCGGCGGATGCCGGAGTCGCCGCGGTTCACCGAGAACGTGGCCGGCGACGGCACCCGGGCGGCCCGGGACCTGAACGACTTCGCGGGCGGGGCCGTCTCCGCCTCGGCGTCGGGGGAAACGCCGAAGAAGATCAGCCTGGTCCAGTTCCTGACCACCCCCCGGCTGCTCGTGACGCTGATCGGCACGGCGGGAGCCTGGTTCATGTACGACGTCGGCGCCTACGGCAACAGCATCTCCCAGCCGAAGATCGTGAAGATGATCGACGCGCACGCCTCCATCGCCGGGACCGCCGCGATCAACCTGATCATCGCCGTGCTGGCCGGCCTCACCGGCACGCTCGTGGCCATCTTCGTCATGGACCGGATCGGCCGCAAGCTGCAGCAGTCGCTCGGCCTCGGGGTCGGCGGCCTGGCACTGGTCCTGATCGGCGTGGCGCCGGCCGTCACCGCCAGCGTGCTGCCGTTCGCGCTGGTCTTCGGCGTGGCGACGTTCGCCCTGGACTTCGGCCCGAACGCCGGCACCATGGTGTTCGCCGCGGAATCCTTCCCCGACAGCGTCCGGACGACCGGTCACGGGATCTCGGCCGGCATCGGGAAGGTGGGCGCCTACGTCGGCGCGCTGCTGTCGCCGGTGATGCTGGCCAGCCTCGGACTCAAGGACACCGAGCTGATCATGGGCATCGTCTACATCCTCGGCATCGGGTTCACCATGCTGATACCCGAACCCTCGGGGCGCAGCCTGGACGACCTCGCGGCCCGCTCCGTCCCGGCCCAGCGCGTCGAGGCCGCTCCGGCGGCGGCGCGGCCCTGACCGGCGCGCGCCGGTGAACCGGACAACTTATCCGGAAGTTCACCCAGAAGGCACGGAAAAGTATCCATCAGGGAAGTTGTCCGGACAACTTCGGCGGGCACGCTGAAGGCATGGGAAGGACCCGCTACCCCGAGATCGTCGACGCCCTCGCCGGCGATCTCGGGGACCGCGAGCCCGGCGACCGGGTGCCCAGCGAGCACGAGATCGCCGCGCGATTCGGCGTCAGCCGCGCCGCCGCCCGGGCGGCCGTGCAGGAACTGGAAGACCGCCTGCTCGTCCGCCGGGTGCGCGGCTCCGGGACGTTCGTCAACCACCGCATCGACTACGTGATCTCGCCCCGGCGTGCCCCGTCCTGGCACCAGACGGTCTCCGCGGCCGGGGCGGTGCCCCGGTCTGTCGTGAAGGAGATCAGGGAAGGGACCCTGGACGCCGAGCTGGCGGCGCGCCTGGAGCGTCCGGCGGGCAGCGCGGCCTCGGTCCTGGTCCGGCAGTACTTCATCAACGACCTCGTCGCCGGCTGGACCACCGAATGGCTGCCCGCCGACATCTGCCCGCCCGCCGCCGACGTGGCGGTCCGGACCGTGGAGTCGGTCGACCTGGTCCTGCGCCAGATGGCGCAGGTCGAGCCGGTCCGGGCCTGGTGCCGGGTCGGCCTGGAGATGCCCCCGCCGGACGTGGCGGCGGGACTGGAACTGGACGAGCCGCGCCACACGTGGCTGGTCGAATCAATGAGCCGCGACGCCGGCACCGGCCAGCCGGTCCTGGCGTCGGCGACATGGACCCGTGTGGAGATGGTCCGCATGATCGTCGAGATGGGAGAAGGATGACCGCGTCGACCGTGGCCGAATCCGATACCGCGCACACCGGGCCCTGGCCGCTCGGCGCACCGCCCGCCAGCTATGTCCTCGGCAACGTCCGCGCCGTGCTGGCCGACCGCGTCCTCGCCGACGCCCGGATCGTGGTCCGCGACGGGCGCATCGCCGAGGTCGGCCCCCGCCCCGCCGGGACGGCCGCCGACGCGGACGGGGCGGGCCTGCTCTGCCTGCCCGGCCTGATCGACACCCACAGCGACGCCCTGGAGAAGGAACGGGTGCCGCGCCCCGGCGCGGAACTGCCGCTGGACTTCGCGCTGCTGTCCCTGGAGGGGAAGATGCGCGCGGCCGGCGTCACCACCGTGTTCCACGGCGCGAACTTCCAGCACAAGACCAGCCACGGCCTGGCGCGCACGGTCGAGACCGCCGACTGGATCTGCCGGGTCGTGGAGGACCGCGCCGCGCGCCCGTCCGCGCCGGTCGGCCACCGGTTGCTGTACCGGCTCGACGCCCGCTCGGCCGAGGGCGCCGCCGCTCTGGCCGGGCACATCGACCGGGTCAGCCCGGCCGGGTCGCCCGCTCCCGTCCCGCCGCTGGTCTCCCACGAGGACCACACCCCCGGCCAGGGTCAGTACGCCGACCGCCGGTACATGGAGCGGTACCTGCGCGGCACCCAGGGCATGACCCACGAGGAGGCGGAGACCCACGTCGACGAGGTGATCGCCGAACGCGGCGGGAAACTGCCGGTCCTCGCGGCGAACTACGAATGGCTCGGCGGCCTGGCCCGGGCCGGCCGCATCCGGCTGGTCGGCCACGATCCCGACTCCGCCGAGGCGGTCGAGGCCCTGGGCGAGCGCGGAGGCAGCGTGGCCGAGTTCCCGACCGCCATCGCGGCGGCGGCCGCCGCCCGGGACCGGGGGTTCCCGGTCGTGATGGGCGCCCCGAACGTGCTGCGGGGTTCTTCTCACTCCGGGAACGTGTCCGCGACCGACCTGGTGAAGGAAGGCCTGGTCACGTCGCTGGCCTCGGACTACCTGCCGTCCGGCCTGCTGGCCTCGGTCTTCGCGCTGGCCCGGGACGGCGTCCTGGGACTGCCGCAGGCGATCTCCCTGGTCACCTCCGGTCCCGCCTCCGTCGGCGGCCTCGCCGATCGCGGGCGCCTGGAGGCGGGCCTGCGCGCCGACCTGGCCCTGGTCGACGACTCCGGCGCCTGGCCCGAGGTCCGCGCCACGCTGCGCGCCGCCGGGTAGCGTCCTAAGCCTCCGGCCGCCGCAGTTCGACGTCGTGCCGGTGGGGGTCGCTCCCGGCGACCGTCAGGCGGCTGGCCGCGGGCGGGTACCCGGTTCCGATGACCGTGTACTCGCCCTCGGCCAGGTTCTCGAACGAGTAGCTCCCGTCGGGGCCGGTCGTCACGACTCCGGCCACGCGGCCGTCGGGGTTCAGCAGCGTTACCAGCGCGTCCGCGACTGCCGTCCCGGAGCCGGTGCGGGCGGCGCCTCGTACCCGGGCTCCGGGCCGCAGGTCCGCGTTCAGCACCGTCGGCTGCCCGGCGCCGACGATCGCCGGGAGCGCGACGGGCTGCAGCGACGGCGCGCTCGCGGCGAGGGTGTACTGGCCGGACGCCAGGCCGTCCAGCGAGTACGAGCCGTCGGCACCGGTGACCGCGGTCCCGACGACGGTGCCCTGCTCGTCCGCCAGCGTCACCGTCACCCCCGCCAGCGGCTCGCTCGTCCCGGCCGTCCGCACCAGGCCCGACAGCGCCGCCGCGCCCGACAGCAGCAGGTCGGTCTCGGCAGGCCCGTCGTCGACCCGTACCGCCGTCGCGGACGGTTCATACGCGGCCGCCATCGCGATCAGCGTGTACGTCCCCCGGGCGGGCGCCGGTACCTCGTATCGCCCGTCCGGCCCGGTCCGGGTGGTACCCGCCTGCCGGCCCGCCGGGTCGATCAGGGTGACCGTCGCCCCGGGTAGCGCGGCGCCGTTTCCGCGCCGCACGTACCCGGCCGCCGCCGGCCCTCGGCCCGGCAGGCCGGGTACGCCCGCGGTCCCGTTCGCGGCGGTCACCGGGACGGGCGGGGCGTCCTCCGCTGCCTCGGGGACCGCCGGCTCGGCGGCGGAGGCGACGGGTCCGGAGGTGGCTCGGCGCAGGCTGGGGATGAACAGCGCCGGGATGACGGCGGCGATCGCCAGGCCGGCCACCCACCAGAAGCTCATGCCGAACGCGCTGGTGAGCAGGGTGAGAATCCGGTCGCTGTGTCCCATGGCGGCGGCCGCGGACAGGCCTCCGGTGGCCCCGGGGATGCGGTGGCTGATGGCCTGCTGGAGGACGACGGCGAGGGCCGCTGTGCCGAACGAGGACCCGACCCGCAGGACCGCGTTGAACGTGGCGGTGGCCGCGGGGATCTCCGGGCGCGGCATGCCCTGGTAGGCCGAGCCCATCGCGGGCGGCATGATCGCCCCGTGGCCGAGGCCGGCGACGAACATCGCCCCGGCGACCAGGGCCAGGCTGGTGCCGACGGACAGCCGGGTAAACCCGGCGGCGCCCGCGGCGACGATGACCATGCCGGCGAGCAGGATCCAGCGGGCCGCGACCTTGTCGGTCAGGCGGCCGCTTAGCGTCATGGTGAGGATGGAGCCGATTCCCATCGGGGCCATGAGCAGCCCCGCGCGCAGCGGGCTTTCGCCCCGCACCACCTGGAAGTAGACGGGCATGACGACCATGAAGCCGAAGAACCCGCCCGTGTAGATCATGATTGACAGCGAGGACATGCCGAACGCCCGTCGGGCGAAGGCCCGCACGCTGACCAGCGGGTCGACCCGCCTGACCCGGAGCGCGTACACGGTGAAGGCGAGGACGAGCACGGCCCCGGCGGCGAGCCAGATCCACAGCTGCCGGTTATCGGTTCCGGCCTTGGACAGTCCGTAGATCAGGGCGGCGAGGCCGGGGGAGAGCAGGGCGAGGCCGAGCGCGTCGATCTTCGCCGGGACGCGGTCGGTGTCTTTCGGCAGGAAGCGGAAGGCCAGGAACAGGGCGAGCACGCAGAACGGGACGTTGACGTAGAACATCCACCGCCAGGACAGGTCGTCGATGATCAGGCCGCCGAGCACGGGCCCGAGCACGGGGCCGAGCATCGCGGGTACCGCGACGACGGCCATTACCCGGGCCATCCGCTCGGGGCCGGCCTTGCGGGCCAGCATGGTCTGCCCGATCGGCATGATCATGCCGCCGCCGGCGCCCTGCACGACCCGGAAGATGATCAGGCTGGTCACGTTCCAGGCCACGCCGCACAGGACCGAGCCCGCGATGAAGACCAGCAGCGAGGTGATCCAGGCGGCCTTGGAACCGAACCGCTCGACCGCCCAGCCCGTGACCGGGATGGTCATGGCCAGCGCGAGCGTGTAGCCGGTGAGTACCCACTGGATCGTCGACAGCGACGTGTGGAAGTCGTGCCCCAGGGGCGTGATCGCGACGTTCACGATCGTCGTGTCGAGAATGGTCATGATCGCCCCGGTGACCACGACCAGCGCAAGTCTGCGAAGTTCCGGGTCGAAGCCCGCCTGCCGGTCCGGTGCCGTTGCTGTGGCCATCGGTGTCCCCATATCCCGTGATGCGGCGTGCTTTCACCGTACACCGTATCGACATGGCCGTACAGTGTATTTTCGGGCTGTACGGCGTACGGCTACCATCAGGGGCATGGCACCGAAGGACAGAGGCGAGGAGTGCGGGCGAACGCCCGTGTGGGCCCGGGAGAAACAGCAGCGCCGTCCGGCCCTGTCCCGCGACGCCATCCTGGACGAGGCCATGCGGATCGCCGACACCGAGGGACTCGGCGCCGTCTCCATCCGCCGGGTGGCCGCAAATCTCGGTGTCCGCCCGATGAGCCTGTACACCTACATCGACCGCAAGGAAGACCTGTTCGACCTCATGCGGGACAACGCGTGCCGCGCGATGCTGCTGGGCGGCGCGCTGCCCGGCGGGTGGCGAGAGGCCCTCGGAGCCATCGCGCGCCGGACCCGTCAGGTGATGCTCCACCATTCCTGGATGGCGGACATCACCGTGTACAACTCATCCGTCGGCCCCAACTCGCTGCGCCATGTCGAGGAGTCCATCCGAGCGGTGGCGGAGCTGGACGCCGGCCCGCGGGAGACGGTCGAAATCCTGACCGCGGTCGACAAGTTCGTGCTCGGCCACGTCATCTTCGAGCTCGGCAGTCATTCCGGGCTCGCCGAGCAGTCCTACGTCCGGACCATCCTGGCCAGCGGGGAGTTCCCCGAGCTGGCCCGCCTCGCTGGCGGGGCCGTGTCCGGGGCCGCCGGCGGCGACGACTTCGAGCGCCAGCTGGGCTGGCTCCTGGACGGCATCGAAGCCAATTTCACGCGGTAGCCGGTCGGCTGCCGCCGGACAGCCCGGTCAGGCCCTGGATTGCGCAGAGAGAATCTAACAGAAGGCAGGTGGTCCTCCGGGCGGCGCGGATGGCGGACAGCAGCGCGTCCCCGCCCTGGGTGACCGGCCCGTCGTTGCTGATCACGACGTCGGCCTGGTGCCCGGGCGCCGGGTCGGGACGGGAAAGGCGCCGGCCGATCCCCTCGTCGCTCTCGCGTCCCCGGGCCCGCAGCCGCTGCGCCCGCACCCGCGGGGAGACCGTCACCACGGCGACGATGAGCCGCTGATACCGGCCGGCCAGGTCGCCGAGGACGGCGCGCGACACGTTGGCGACCACGACGCGGCCGGCCCGGACCTGGGCGTCGGCGTCGGCCGGGATGCCGTAGCGCAGCCCGTGCGCCCGCCAGCTGACGGCGAAGTCGCCGCGGCCCAGGCCCGCGGCGAACTCCGCCTCGGTGGCCGGCTGATGGTCTTCCCCGGGCCCGGGGGGCCGGGTGATGACCCGCCGGGGGAAGCATGCCTCGTCCGGGCAGCGCTCGCGGGCGTAGGACAGTACGGAGTCCTTGCCGGCGCCGCTGGCGCCCACGACGGCGAGGAAGGCTCCCGGGCCGAGAGGACTCCCGCTCACGCGACGCGCTCTCCGCGCCGGTAGACGGCGCGGACGACGGGGATCCGGTGGCCGTTCGGGCGGGCGCCGTCGGCGGGCAGGTCGTGCGGCTGGACCCGGACCAGGTCCGCGCGAAGACCCGGCGCGATCGTCTCCCGGTCGCCGAGGCCGACGGCGCGGGCCGGGTTGGCGCTGACCAGTTTCGCGCCGGCGGTGAGCGGCAGGGTGCTGTCGGCGTTCAGCTGGAAGACGGACTGCAGCGGGCTGGAGGGCACGTAGTCCGAGGACAGGATGGTCAGCAGCCCGAGGCCCAGCAGTTCGGAGGCGGCCACGTTGCCGGACTGGCTGCCGCCCCGGACGAGGTTGGGCGCGCCCATCACGATCTGCTGGCCGTGGCCGGCCGCGGCGGTGGCGGCGGCCACGGTCGTCGGGAACTCCGAGATCCCGGCGCCGAGGCCGACGGACTCGGTGACGTGCTCACCGGTGGCGTCGTCGTGAGTGGCGACGGGGAGGCCCCGCTCGGCGGCGAGGCGGCGATCCCCTTGCGGTGCGGCCCGGAGTAGCGGGCCGACATCTCGGCCATCGGCGCGACGTAGGCGTCGAACTCGGAGTCCTTCACGGCGCCCTTGCCGACGATGTAGCGGCGGTACACCTCGATGTCGGCGTACTGGCGCTGGCCGGGCGTGTGGTCCATCAGGGAGACCAGCCGCACGTGCGGGTCGTCGGCGAAGGAACCGAACGCGTCGAGGCAGTCCGCAGCGGACACCTCGCAGCGGACGTGGATCGCGTGGTCGGCGCGGAGCAGGCCGGCGTCGGCCGCTTCCCCGACGGCGTCGGCCAGCTGCCGGGCGCCGCTGGCGGCGTCCGGGCGGTGGGAGCGGGTGCCGATGCGGACCGCGTCCAGGACGGTGGTGGCGCCGCCGGCGGTCAGCTGGGCGTCGGAGGCGAGGACGGCGGGCAGCGGGTCCCAGCGGACGCCGGGCCGGGGCGTGAAGTGGTGCTCCAGGTGGTCGGTGTGAAGTTCGACCAGGCCGGGCAGCAGGTAGTCGCCGCCGAGGTCCTCGCCCGCGGCGCCGGCGCCGGGGGAGACGTCGGCGATCAGCCCGTCGCGGATGAGGACGGACCCGGGAAGGACCTCCTCTTCCAGCACGATCCTTGCGTTGCTCAGGGTGGTCTCGCGGGTCATCGGGTTCCTTCGCTGACGGGGGTCGGGGGGACGGCGGCGGGGCGCAGCGGGTACACCGACCGCAGGGCGAACGGGGCGCCGGGCTCGGGCTCGGTGAAGACGGCGAGCGCGTCCACGGGGACGCCGGCGTTCAGCGAGCCGGCGAACCAGCCGGACAGGACGCGCTCGGTCTCGGGCCGCCGTTCCGGGGGACGGGGTCGGTGAGGGTCAGGTGGAAGCGGAACTCGTTCAGGACGTACGGGTAGCCCCAGGCGGCCAGGAGTTCCCGCTGGCGTTCCGACAGCCGTTCCGGGTGGCGCCGGGCGGTTTCCGCCGCGGTGGGCGGGGCGCGGAAGGCGTCGAACGCGGTCACGGTCTCGGCGGCGAGGGCGCGCAGGCCCGGAGCGTCGTCCCCCGGCACCAGGGCGTAGAATCCCGCCCCCAGGCAGGCCAGGGACAGGCGGGGTATCCGGGCCGCCGCGCGGCCCGCCGCGAACCGGGCCACCGCGGCGTCGAGTTCGGCGGCCGTGCGTCCGCGGGCGAGCCGGAACGGGGCCTTGAGCGTGGCGTGGAAGCCGTATCGGCGGGCGTCCGCGGTGATGGCGTCGACCCGAGCGCGGTCCCAGCCGTCCGGGACGCCCGGGGCGACCGGGGCTCCGCTGACGGCGCGGCCGAGCCACCGCTCAGCCCGCTCCCGCAGGGCGATGGCGGCGGGGTCGGCCGTTCCGGTGCCGGGTGCGGCGTAGATGGCGTAGCGGGTCATCTACGCCGCCGCGGCGAACGCCTCGACGTCTACGACGCGGTCGGCGACGGCCTTCCGGACTTCGGTGTCGTGGAAGATGCCGAGCAGCGCGGTGCCCTCCGCCCGCTTGGCCCGGATCAGCTCGATGACGACGTCGCGGTTGCGGTCGTCGAGGGAGGCGGTGGGCTCATCGAGCAGCAGCAGCGGCAGCGGCACCGCGAATCCGCGGGCGATGTTGACCCGCTGCTGCTCGCCGCCGGAGAAGGTGGCGGGCGGCAGGCCCCACAGCCGTTCCGGGATGGACAGCCGGGTGAGCAGGTCCGCGGCGCGGTCCCGGGCCTCGTCGGCCGGGACGCCGCGGCCGGTCAGCGGCTCGGCGACGATCTGCAGCGCGCCGACACGGGGCACGCAGCGCAGGAACTGGCTGACGTAGCCCATGACGTCCCGGCGGGCCGCGAGGATGTCGCGGGGACCGGCGCTGGCGATGTCGACGGCTCCGTCCGGGCCGCGCAGCGCGATGGACCCGCGGTCGACGGCGTAGTTGCCGTAGACCATCTTCAGGATGGAGCTCTTGCCCGCCCCGGAGGAGCCTCCCAGGGCGACGCACTCGCCGGGCCTCACCTCGAAGGCGAGCCCGCGCAGGACTGGGAGGCGCTGCCCGCCCTGCAGGTGCATGGTGAAGGTCTTGTCGATGTCGCGGACGCGCAGGATCGGTGTGGTCACGGCGGGGTCAACCTTGCAGGATCGAGGAGACGAGGAGCTGGGTGTAGGGGCCCTGCGGGTCGTCGAGGACCCGGTCGGTCAGGCCGGACTCCACCACGTTGCCGTCCTTCATGACCAGGGTGCGGTGGGAGATGAGCCGCGCCACGGCGAGGTCGTGGGTCACGATGATGACGGCGAGGCCGAGATCGGCGACCAGCGAGCGGACGAGGTCCAGCAGCCGGGCCTGGACGGAGACGTCCAGGCCGCTGGTCGGCTCGTCCATGAAGACCAGGCGCGGCGACACGACCAGGTTGCGGGCGATCTGCAGCCGCTGCCGCATGCCGCCGGAGAAGGTGACGGGCGGGTCGTCGATGCGGTCGGCGGGAATCTCGACCCGTTCCAGCCACTGGGCGGCCGTGGCCCGGATGTTCCCGTAGTGCCGCCAGCCGGTCGCCATCAGCGGCTCCCCGACGTTGCCGCCGGCGCTGACGTGCATGCGGAGCCCGTCGGCCGCGTCCTGGTGCACGAAACCCCACTCGCTGCGCCACAGTGCGCGCACCTCGCTCTCGCGCAGTTTCGCCAGGTCCAGGATCTCGCCGCCCGCGGCGCTGTAGCGGATCGTTCCCTCGGTGAGGGACAGCCGCTGGGACAGCGTGCCCAGCAGCGTGGACTTCCCGGAGCCGGATTCGCCGACGACGGCGAGCACTTCCCCGGGCCACAGGTCCAGGTCGATGTCGCGGCAGCCCCAGCGGGCGCCGTAGCGGTGGCCCGCGCCCCGGACCTCGAGCAGCGGCAGGTCGGCGGTCACCGGGTCACCTCCGCCTGGCCGGCGGCGTGCTCGCAGTGGTCGGTGTCGGAGCAGACGAACATCGAGCCCCCCTTGTCGTCGGTGATGACCTCGTCGAGGTAGACGCCGGTCGATCCGCAGATCGCGCACGGGTCATCGAACGTCTGCGGCTCGAAGGGGTAGTCCTCGAACCCCAGGCTCTCGACGTCGGTGTAGGGCGGGATGGCGTAGATGCGCTTCTCGCGGCCCGCGCCGAACAGCTGCAGAGCGGGGCTCTGGTGCATCTTCGGGTTGTCGAAGCTGGGGATGGGCGACGGGGACATCAGGTACCGGCCGGCGACCATCACGGGGTAGGAGTAGGTCTGGGCGATGTGCCCGTAGCGGGCGATGTCCTCGTACAGCTTCACGTACATCAGCCCGTAGTCGGCGAGAGCGTGCAGGCGCCGGGTCTCGGTCTCGCGCGGTTCGAGGAACCGCAGCGGCTCGGGCATCGGCACCTGGTAGACGATTGTCTGGCCCTCGGTCAGCGGCGTCTCGGGGATGCGGTGCCGGGTCTGGATGACGGTCGCCTCGGACGTGCGGGTGGTGGTGCTCGCGTGAGCGACGGCGGCGAAGAACTGGCGGATGGAGACCGCGTTGGTGGTGTCGTCGGCGCCCTGGTCGATGACCTTCAGCGTGTCGCCGGTGCCGATGATCGCGGCGGTGACCTGGACGCCGCCCGTTCCCCAGCCGCGCGGCATGGGCACCTCGCGGGACGCGAACGGCACCTGGAAACCGGGGATCGCGACGGCCTTGAGCAGCGCGCGGCGCAGCATCCGCTTGGTCTGCTCGTCCAGGTAGGCGATGTTGTAGCCGGTGAGATCGGTACTCATCAGGCCTCCTCGGCCCCGTCGTGGCGGCCGCTGGCGCCCTCCGCGCGCTCGCGGAACTCCGCGTTCAGGCGGCGCACCAGGCCGAGCTCGGCCTGGAAGTCGACGTAGTGCGGGAGCTTCAGGTGCTCGACGAAGCCCGTGGCCTGCACGTTGTCGCTGTGGCTGATGACGAATTCCTCATCCTGGGCGGGGGCGGCCGCGCGCTCGCCGAGCTCGCCGGCGCGCAGCGACCGGTCCACCAGGGACATGGACATGGCCTTGCGCTCGCTGCGGCCGAAGGCCAGCCCGTAGCCCCGGGTGAACTGGGCCGGGGTGTCGGCGCTGCCGGAGAACTGGTTGACCATCTGGCACTCGGTGAGCTCGACGCGGCCGACCGGGACGGGGTAGCCGAGCTCGGGGATCTCGATCTCCACGTCGACTTCCCCGACGCGGATCTCTCCCGCGAACGGGTGGTTGTTGCCGTAGCCGCGCTGGGTGGAGTAGCCGAGGGCCAGCAGGAACCCTTCGTCGCCGCGGGCGAGCGACTGCAGCCGCTCGGCGCGCGTCATCGGGAAGACGGCGGGCTCGCGGGTGAGGTCACCCGGCTCGGGGTCGCCGTCGAGCGCCTGGTCGGGCTCGATGAGCGCCGAGGCGCCCAGCAGGTCGCTGACCCGCGGCATCCCCTCGTCCGGGGGGCCGCCGCCGTCCGGGGCGCTGGCCGGGCCGGCGGTGTCCCGGTCGGTGAACAGCCGGTGGGTGTAGTCGAACGTGGCGCCGAGCTGCTGGCCGCCGGGCAGGTCCTTGAACGTGGCGGAGATGCGGCGCTGCGGGGGCAGTCGCGCGGTATCGACCGGCAGCGTGTACCCGAACCGGGGCAGCGTGGTCCGGTAGGAGCGGATCAGGGTGACGGCTTCCAGTACGTCGCCCTGGGCCTGGACGATGGCGCGGGCGGCGAGCTCCGGGTCGTACAGGGAGCCCTCGGTCATGACCCGCGCGACGAGGACGCCGAGCTGTCCGGCGACCGCGGCGGGGTTCAGCGGGGAGAGGGCGGGATCGCCCCGGCCTTCCTTGGCGAGCAGGGCGTGGGCGTTGGCGATGGCCCGTTCCCCGCCCTTGACGGCGACGTACACGGTCAGTCCTCCTGTCCCGGGGCGAGGGGCGAGAGCCGGGTGCTACGGGGCAGGCCGGTGACCTCGGCGGCGTCCGCCAGCAGCAGGTCGACGCCGCGGGGGAACCGGGCGGCGTTGCGGGCCCAGTCGGAGGCGAAGCCGTCGGTCGCCCACGGGGCCGGCAGCTCCGCGGTCCCGTTGACACCGGGGCCGCTGGCGGTGAACCGGTCCGGGCCGGCACAGCCGCGCACGTCGAGGATGACGGTGGCGGACAGGTGCGGTGCCTCGTCGGTGCCCTGCTCCAGGGCCTCCAGCGGGGGCAGGGCGGCGGGCGGGGTGATGAGGAAACCGGCCGCGGCGGGATCCGCGGTGCGGCGCGCGCCGGTGTGGAAGTCCAGCCACGTGGTGGTCGCGGCGTCGTCGGCGAGCGCGCCGCCGAGCCAGACCGTGCAGTCGGTGTCGAGCAGGGTCAGGGCGAGGGCGGCGAGGCCCGGTCCCAGGGCGGTCGGCGGCCGGGCGGGCCCGGCCAGCGGGACTCCGGTCGCGGGGCGGGCGAGCGCGTCCAGCACGGCGCGGAAGGCGCGCTGCGCGTCGCGGGCAGGGTCGTCGAATCCGGGCGCGGGCAGCGCCGGGGCGGTACTGGTCACTCGTGCTCCCTGGCGACGGAGAAGAAGTCGACGCGCGTGCTCTGGGCGTCGGCCTGACGGCCGGCGTCGCGAGCGGCCTGCTCCCGCTCCAGCGGGGTGATGATCTCGGTGAGGACCCGCTCGCGCTGAGTCTCGTCGGCGAGCAGTCCCTGGAAGATGGCCGCGTGCAGGGCGTGGGCGGTGTCGGTGCCCAGGACGTAGGCGGTGCCCATCGCATCGGCGGTCAGCGGCCCACCGTGCAGCCGGACCGTGGCCCGGGTAACGGTGGCCTCGCCCAGGTTGAACCGGGCTCCGCCGCCGTCGGTGCGGGCCCGCATCATGACGAGGCCGGCCTCGGGACCCCGGATGGCCTGGACCTCCGGTTTGGGCTCCCATTCCCGCCAGGCGGCGTCGAGCACGCCGGGGCCGGCCAGGGCTAGCGCGCGGGCCCACTGCCGCCAGGCCGCGTCCGCCTCGCCGGAGTGCCCGGCCGGGAGCGCCTGAGACGTCATCCCATCCTCCGTAAGTTGTCCAATAATCTAGACAACTTAATCGTAGTCCCTGGACTTCCCTGGTGCTAGTACTGATACATGTCGATTTAGCCGGCCGCAGGTGAACACCCGGGCAGGTTGTCGCCCGCCGGTAGAGTCCCCGTCATGGCGACTAACGGAGGCAGGCCGGCCGGCGGCTACTCGGCCTGGCGGCTGATCGCGGAGGAACTGCGCCGCGAGATCTCCGGCGGCGGGCTCGCGCCGGGCACGCGACTGCCCGCGGAGGGCGAACTGGCCACCAGGTTCGGCGTCCACCGCAACACCGTGCGCCACGCGATCGCCGCTCTGGCCGCCGAGAACCTGGTTCTCTCCCGCCGGGGCAGCGGGACCTTCGTCGCCGAGCGCACGGTGCTGGTGCATCGCATCGGCGCCCGGACCCGGCTCAGCGACAGCGCGGGCGGCCCCGGCCGCGCGTCTGTCCGGCTCCTGGAAGCGGCGACCGAGCCGGAGCCCCCCGCCGAGATCGCCGGGAGGCTCGCCCTCGACGGCGGCGCGGCGCTGCGGCTGGAGACGGTCGGCGCCGTGGACGGCACGCTCATCTCCCGGGCGACGCACTGGTTCCCCGATGCCCTCGTGCCGGGCCTGGCCGAGCGCTGCGCCGAATCCGGCTCTGTCACCGTCGCGCTGCGAGACATCGGGATCGGGGACTACGTGCGGGCCTCCACGACGGTGGCCGCCCGGCACGCGTCGGCCGACGAAGCGGCCGACCTGGATCTTCCGACCGGTTCCGTGCTGCTGGTGACCCGGTCCCTCGACGTGCTGCCCGGCGGGGCCCCGCTGCAGGCCGGCGTGAGCCGCTTCGTCGCCTCCCGGGTCGAACTGGACGTCGGCGCCCCTGGCTCCGCGACCTGACGGGCGAAAGTGCGCCGCCGGCTAGTGACGGCCGCGCCCGGCGGGCGTTGTAATGGCCGGTGTAGTCACCCAGGACCATGGAGGAAACGCATGTTCGACACCACCGTCGCCGGAAGCCTGCCCAAGCCCGTCTGGCTCGCCGAGCCGGACCGCCTGTGGGCACCGTGGCGGCTCGACGGTGCCGAACTCGACGCCGCCAAGCGCGACGCCACCCTGCTGGCCCTCAAGCTGCAGGAGGACTGCGGCATCGACATGGTGACCGACGGCGAGCAGTCCCGGCAGCACTTCGTGCATGGCTTCGTCGAGTTCGTGGACGGCATCGACTTCGAGCACAAGGTAGAGATGGGCATCCGCGCCGACCGGTACAAGGCGTCCGTGCCGCAGGTCACCGGCGAGCTTCGCCTCCGGGGCCGCGTGCACGAGACCGAGGCGCGGCTCGCGCGCGCCCATACCGGACGCAAGCTGAAGATCACCCTCCCGGGGCCGATGACCCTCGTCGACACCGTGGCGGACGCCCATTACGGCGACCGGGCCGAGATGGCGATGGCGTTCGCCGTCCTTCTCAACGCCGAGGCGCGCGGACTCGCCGCCGACGGCGCCGACGTGGTCCAGTTCGACGAGCCGGCCTTCAACGTCTACATGGCCGACGTCAGGGACTGGGGCATCGAGGCGCTGCACCGCGCGATCGAGGGCGTCGGCTGCACGACCGCGGTCCACATCTGCTACGGCTACGGCATTAAGGCCAACGCCGACTGGAAGGCGACGCTCGGGAGCGAGTGGCGCCAGTACGAGGAGATCTTCCCGGCGCTGGCCAGCAGCCGCATCGACCAGGTCTCGGTCGAGTGCCGCAATTCGCGCGTGCCGCTGAGCCTGCTGAGCCTGCTGGAGGGCAAGGACATTCAGGTCGGCGCGATCGACGTCGCGAGCGACGAGGTGGAGACGCCCGAGCAGGTGGCGGCCGTCATCGCGGAGGCGGCGCGGTACGTGCCGCGCGAGAAGATCATCGCCAGTACCAACTGCGGGATGGCGCCGATGAGCCGGGACGTCGCCTACGCCAAGCTCGCCGCCCTCGGGCAGGGCGCCGCCCTCGCCCGCGAGCGGCTCGGCTGAGCCGGGAACTGGTACACGGCTCCCGGCGCGGCTGGTCGCCGGGTCAGGCGGCGCGTCGGCGGAACAGACAGGAGGAGACGGCCGCGCTCGCGATGAGGATGCCCCCTTGCCGACGCCCGGATGGCCCACGACGCGCGTCGCGCCGCCGCCACGGAATGGACGTACGAGGGACTGTCGACCGGATCCTGGACGGGATCGAGGCCTACATCAACCGGTCAA
>WRBL01000024.1 GCA_009784565.1 Streptosporangiales bacterium
CCATGCCGCACGTCCTGCTCGCCGATTTGTCCATGGGCCTGGGTGAGAACCGGTCGGCCACGGTGCGGCACGCGCGGGCCGCGCTGCCGGTGATGGAGCGGGTCGGGGCCGCCGACGACGTAATCCAGCTGCGTTCGGCGCTCGTGATGTGCGCGGTCGCGGACGGGCGGCTCGCCGACGCGGCGGACGAGCTGGCTCTGCTGGAGGACTCGGTCCTGCGGCGGGCCAGCGGTGACCTGGGCACCTTCGTTCAACGCGCCGCGCACGCCGAACTGCTGCTCGCCCGCGGGGACATCGCCTCCGGGCTGCGCATGTACCGCGACTGCGCGGCCCGGATGCGGAATGTGCGGCTCCCGGGGGTCGGGCCGGCCCAGATGCAGCCGTGGACCCTGGTCGGCGACGCCATCGCGCTGAGCGCCCACGCCCGGTACGCGGACGGCGGAGATGACGAGGCGCACGGCCGGGAGCTGTTCGCCGAGTGCCGGGGGCATGCGGCCCGGGTGTTCAGCGATCCGACGGTGTTCTTCGACGTCCCCGCGGCCGGGCTGCTGCTGTTCGCGCTCGGGTCCTGGGCTTTGCGCCGCCGGGCCGGGAATGCTGATGCGGCTCTGCGGCTGCTGGCCCTGGCCAGCCGGTTCCGTTACAACCGCGGCATCCCGTCCATGGCGTGGGAGCACATCACTCCCGCCGCCGAGCAGGCGGCACCGGGCCGGCTCGCCGGCTTCCTGGCCGAATACCAAGACCGTGAGCCGGCCAGCCTCCTCGCGGAGGCGGACCGGCTCGCGCGGCTGCTCTGAGACGGATTACAGGTGGCGGCGGTAGCCCCACACCGACAGCGGGGCGAAGATCACGATCACGACGAGGCAGGCCACCAGGGTCCAGCCCACCTCCGCGGTGACGGCCCCGTTGTTGGCCAGGTCCCGGGCCGCCGATACCAGGAAGGACACCGGGTTGACCTTCACGAACGCCTGAAGCCAGCCCGGCATCGTCGTCACCGCGACGAACGCGTTGGACAGGAACGTCAGCGGGAACAGGATCATCATCGACAGGCCCTGCACCATCCGGGCGTTGCTGGCGACCGTGCCGAAGAACGTGAAGATCCACGCCAGCGACCAGCCGGTGATGATCGCCAGCAGGATCGCGCCGAGCACGCCCAGGACGCCGCCGCCGGGGCGGTAGCCGATGAGGACCCCGGTGACGAACGTCAGCCCGCCGGCGATGAGGTAGCGGACGAAGTCCGCGACCATCGGCCCGGCCAGCGCCGCGATGCGAGCCATCGGCAGCGACTTGAAGCGGTCGAACACGCCCTTTTCCATGTCCTCGCGCAGCTGCACGCCGGTGGCCATGGACGTCGTCAGCACGGTCTGGGCGACGATGCCGGGGATCATCAGCGGCAGGTAGGCCTGGACGTGCCCGGAGATCGCGCCGCCGAACACGTAGGCGAACATCGCGGTGAACAGCAGCGGCTGGATGGTGACGTCGAAGAACTGCTCCGGGTTGCGCCTCATCTTCTTCAGCGACCGCCAGGCCATCAGCAGCGTCTGGCTGATCGTATCGGCGATGCTCGCCCGGGGCCGCGTCGCGGCCACCGTGACGGCGGGGTCGGCGATCATCGTGCTCACTGCGCGTCCTCCGATTCCGTGCCCTCTCCGGTGTCGTGGCCGGTGATGGCGAGGAACACCTCGTCCAGGGTGGGCTTGGCGACGCTCACCGACGCGATCGAGACTCCGGCCTCCCGGAAGCCGATCAGCACGTCGGCCGCGCTGTCGGCGGACTCCAGGGGAACGTTCATGCCGCCGGATTCCGGGGTCAGGACGGGCTCGGTGCCCGAGACCTGCCGGACGATCTTCCGGGCCAGCTCGGTGTCGGCGCCCGGGGCGAGCCGGAGCTGCAGGGTTGAGGAGCCGACGGACGTCTTGAGGTCATCGGGGGTGCCCTCGGCGACCTTGCGGCCGCGGTCGATCACGGCGATCCGCCCGGCGAGCTGGTCGGCCTCGTCCAGGTACTGGGTGGTAAGCAGGATCGTGCAGCCGTCGGAGACCAGTTCCCGGATGGTGTCCCACATTTGCCCTCGGGTACGGGGATCCAGGCCGGTGGTGGGCTCGTCGAGGAAGATCAGCGGCGGCCTGGTAATCAGGCTCGCCGCCAGGTCCAGCCGGCGGCGCATCCCGCCGGAGAACTGCTTCAGCTGCTTGTTCGCGGCGTCTTCCAGGCCGAACTGCCCGAGCAGCCGCCGGGCGGAGGCCTTCGCGTCCCGGGACTTCAGGCCCTGGATCCGGCCGAACAGCCACAGGTTCTCGCTGGCGGTCAGTTCCTCGTCGACCGACGCGAACTGCCCGGTCATCCCGAGCAGCTGGCGGATGCGATGGGGTTCGCGCGCGACGTCCACGCCGAATACCCGGGCCCGCCCCTCGTCGATCGACAGCAGCGTGGCGAGCATCCGGAGCATCGTGGTCTTGCCGGCCCCGTTCGGCCCCAGGACGCCGAAGATCTCCCCCTGGCGTACCCGCAGGTCAATGCCGTCGACCGCACGCAGCTGGCCGAATCTCTTCACCAGTCCGGCGGCGTCGACAGCGGCTATGTCTGTCATGCCCTCAGTGTTCCCGGCCACGGCTTCACCACGGCTACAGGCCGGTTTCACCGGCCGGCGCTTGGTTTCAGCGAGCGGTGGAATGTCTACCGGACGCGCCACGCGTCAAGCAGGTCCTCCGCGGTCAGCATGTACACACCATCCAGCTGCGCGGCGGCGCGCGAGACAGCGACGAGCGGAGTCGAGGCCGACGCGCCGGGCAACTGGGAACGTTGCACGTGGAGCTCAGCGAGATCGGCCTGGCTGAAGGGCCGGTTGTCCCGCCATTTAATCGATCCAACGAAATGAATCTCCCTGGCGACCGGTTCCCGGTCCGCGCCGACCAAGTCGATCTGGACGTCCTCGGCTCGTGTCCAGTAGCTGCCTACCACCTCCGCCATGGGCGCCTGGTCACCGACCAAACGGCTGACCGCCTCACGAATAATCGGCTCGACAGCCTGTCCCCTCCACGTGGTCCACGTCTTCTCGATGCGAGCGAGGGTCAGGTCACCCCGGCCCCGCTCGATCTCCGCCATGTAGCGTCCCAGAAAAGCCAGCCAGAAGCGCAGATGGGCATCTGTGATCAGGTACCTGGCCTGCTGGGATGCCTTCGTCGAGAGCGGAAGCGCCGTCGTGACCATCCGTTTGTCGGCCAGCAGTCGCAGGGCCCGGAGCAGTGTAGTCTTCGGGAGCCCGGCCGCCTTCATGAGGCCCGTGAAGGTCTGTTCTCCTGTACCGACAGCCCGCAGGACTTGCCTGGCCTGGGCTTCATCGGGGAACTCGGCAGCGATCGACCGCTCGCCGCTCACGAGAAGCGCCGAGGTGGGGTCCCTGACCGCGGATCGGAGGTACTCGGCGACGGTAGCCCCTTCCGGCCACTCATCCAGGATGAGAGGAAGCCCTCCCGATACCAGGTAGGCGTCGAACGCCTGGGCCGCCGGGAGCGAGAGGGCATCGGCTACGTCGCGCGGTGTTAGCGCCGAGACCACCATCTCGGTGGCTCGCTGGTGGAACGGCCGCCCGTACGCGTTCAGCGCCTCCATCATGGAGATGTCGGAGCCGATTCCCAGCAGCAGGACGGGAAGCCGGGCCAGGTCGCGGTCGAACGCCTTCTGGAGAGCGCCCTCGAATCCCGGATCGTTCCGAACCAGGTACGGCATCTCGTCCATGACTACGACCGCGGGTTCCTCACTCCCGATGGCGGCCGTCAGCAGCCGGAAAGCGGCGGGCCAGTTGTCCGCCTGCAAACCCGCGACCCGCCGGGCGCCGGGCAGGGAGGACTCCGCGATGGCCTGGACGAACAGTTCGACATCCGCCGCGGCCGTGGCCTGCCCCTCGGCCGTGAAGAACACGCAGGGCACGTCCGCGCGTTCGACGAACTCTTCCACCAGCCGGGACTTTCCGACCCGGCGGCGGCCCCGGATAAGCATCGCCCGTCCCGGACGGCCGCCGAGTCCGCCGCGCTGCGCCCGTTCCAGGATCGCTGTCAGCAGGCTAAGCTCCCGCTCTCTGCCGATAAACGATTCCATGCTGACCGCACCCGCCTTCCTTTGTTCCACTTCTGGGAGCACCAAATCCGGGAGTCCCAAATCTGGAACCATCATAGGCCGCCGGAGGCGAGACCACCACGAACAACGCGCCGTGACGCAATGTCAGCGGCAGTTGGCGCAGCGGCCCGTGACCGCGAAGCGGTGGGGGTTGATCGCGAAGCCGTACTCGGTGCTGGCGGTCTGGATCAGGTCCCGGAACATGTCGTCGGGGACCTCGGTCATCGAGCCGCACTTCTCGCAGACCAGGTGGCCGTGGGCGGCGGTGGCCAGGTGATAGGTGGCGGGGCCGCCGCCGAGGCGAGTGCTGTCGATGACGCCGAGCCGCTCGAGTTCCTCGAGGTTGCGGTAGATGGTGGACAGATGCACGTCGGGCGCCTGGGCGTGGACCTCGGCCGCGAGTTCCTCGGCGCTGCGATGCTCGCCGGTGCCGAACAGCGCCTTGAGCAGCAGGCGCCGGGCCGGCGTCGCCCGGCCGCCGTTCCGGCGGACGAGGGCCAGCACTTCCTCGATCGCCTCGGTCTCGGCCCGCTCCGCGGAAGCCGTCGGCGTCTCGTTGCCCACGGTGCCAGGGTATAGCACCTCGCGCAGTTGCGACTGATCGCTATTGCGAACGGCAAGGTCGCGACGGTACTCGGCCGCCTCGTTACTCGGCCGCCTCGGCGATGGCCTGCCCGGTGCTCCACTTCTGTTCCAGCTTGCCGAAGCGCCAGACGGCCAGCGCGATGATCCAGGTCACGATGAAGACGGCGACGATGACGAAGCCCGCGGCGTTGATGTTGAAGTTGGCCATGAAGGACCAGAAGCCGCCGCCCAGGTTCGCTTCCTGCCCGACCAGGCCGAGCAGTTCGACGGCGCCGATGAACACGGCGACGAACACCGACAGCCCGGTGATGGTCATGTTGTAGTAGACCTTGCGGACCGGGTTGGAGAACGCCCAGTCGTAGGCGAAGTTCATGAAGCAGCCGTCGGCCGTGTCGAACAGGCTCATGCCCGCCGCGAACAGGATCGGCAGCGACAGGATGGCGTAGAAGGGCAGCCCGCCGACGACGGCCGAGCCCGCCAGGACGAGCAGCGCGACCTCGGTAGCGGTGTCAAAGCCCAGGCCGAACAGGAACCCGATCGGGTACATCTTCCACGGAGCGTCGACCCGGCGGGCCAGCTTGCCCAGGAACCGGTTCATGAGGCCGCGCTTGTCCAGCTGCTCCTCCAGCGCGGCGTCGTCGTAGGTGCCCCGCCGCATCTGGCGGAAGACCTTGAGGATGCCGAACAGGACGACGATGTTGAACGCGGCGATCAGGAAGAGGAAGAACCCGGATACGCAGGTGCCGACGATGTTCGTGGTCTGCTGCAGTTGCGAATTGGAGTCCTGGACCTGGCTGGCCAGGCCGCGGATGCCGAAGTTCAGCAGCAGGGCCAGCCCGAACACGACGCTGGAGTGGCCGAGCGAGAAGAAGAACCCGGTCGACAGCGGGCGCTTGCCCTCCCCCACGAGCTTGCGCGTGGTGTTGTCGATCGCGGCGATGTGGTCGGCGTCGAACGCGTGCCGCATGCCCAGCGTGTAGGCGAGGGCCCCGGTCCCGAAGCCGAAGATCTCCGTGCGGCTGATGTGATAGTGCCCCGCGGCCGCCGCCGCCAGCATCAGGAACCCGGCGACGTGCAGGCCGATGATGACGGCCGTCATCCCGCCCGTCCGGGCCCACTCGGCCGGGGTCAGCCCGTTCCGCACTCTCGCCAGCCGCACGCTCGCGCTCGTCACCGGCAGCCACCCTCCGCGTCGTTTGCCTGACTCGCGCCAGTCTAGGGATAGATGCGATGGACTCGCAATAGCAGACTAAGCGTATCTGCCTGGTTACCGCGGTTCACCGGCGGCCGCTGCCCGTTCCTGCGCCCCTGGCGGGAGGGAAGAGTAACCACGATCCGTTCGGTGAAAGGGTTTGAGGTAAAGTACCCGGGTCAGATGAACGCCCTGGCGCGGAGGTTCCGGCCTCCCGAACCGCCGCGACGCAGCGGCTGATGGCTTCTTGCTTCCCGTCCGCGGTGAAAAAGGAGTCTGTGGCGTGCCCGAATCCCCTGGTGACCTGATCGCCTCCATCGGCGTTCCCGATCCCGGGGCGGTCCCGGCCGGGGAGACCCCGCCGGCCGCGGGAAAGAACCGGGCGCTGCCGCGCATCGACCGGCGGGAGATCACCGCGATCTTCGTCGGCGGGGCGATCGGCACGCTGGCCCGGGCCGCGCTGTCCGAGGCGTTCCCGCTGCCCGCGACGGCCTGGCCGTGGCCCGTCTTCGCGGTCAACATCGTCGCCGCGTTCACCCTCGGTTTCGCCGTCACGCGCCTGCAGGAACGGCTGCCTCTGTCGTCCTACCGGCGGCCGCTCATCGGCACCGGGATCTGCGGGGGCCTGTCCACGTTCTCGACGATGCAGGTGGAACTGGTGAAGATGATCGAGGCTCACGCCTGGGTCCTGGCCCTCGGATATGCCGCCGCCAGCGTCGTAGCGGGTTACGCGGCCATTCACCTGGCCACCGCGATGGCCCGGCACGTGCGGATGCGGGTGCCGGCATGAACGTCCTGGTCTGGACCGGAGTGATCCTCGCCGGCGGGGCCGGCGCCGTCGCCCGGTTCCTGCTCGACGGAATCGTCTCCTCCGCCGCCGGGAAGAGCTTCCCCTACGGCACCCTGGCGGTCAACGTGTCGGGCGCGGTCATCCTCGGCCTGCTGACCGGCCTCGCGCTCAGCGACAACGCGGCCCTGATCATCGGCACCGGGATCGTCGGCTCCTACACGACATTCTCCACGTGGATGCTGGAGACCCAGCGGATGGCCGAGGAACGCCAGCACCTGCGGGCCATCCTCAACGTCGTCGTGTCCCTGGTGCTGGGCGTGGCGGCGGCGGCGCTCGGCAACGCGATCGGAGCGCACCTGTGAACGAAGACTGCCTGAAGCTCACGTCGTACTTCGGCGAGCGCCAGCGGGTCGAGGGCCGGTTCGCCGCGGACGCGCTACTGGACGCCTACGGGCGGCACGGAGTCGCGGCCAGCATCCTGATGCGCGGGACCGAGGGCTTCGGGGCCAAGCACCTGCTGCGCACCGACCGGTTGCTCACCCTGTCCGAGGACCTGCCGCTGGTCGCCATCGCCGTCGACACCCGGGAGCGGATCGAGCCCCTGTACGACGAGGTGAAGCGGCTCACCGGCACCGGCCTGGTCACCCTCGAGACGGCGCGACTGCTCAGCGGGGAAATCGAGCCGGTCAGCGAGCTGACGCCGGGGCCGTCCGGGGACAGCATGAAGCTGACCGTCTATCTCGGGCGGCAGGAGCGGACCTACCGGGTGCCGGCCTTCGTCGCCGTCTGCGATCTCCTGCGCCGGCGGGGCATCGCGGGTGCCACCGCCCTGCTCGGCGTCGACGGGACCGCGAACGGGGCGCGCCGGCGCGCGGCGTTCTTCGGGAACAACGCGGATGTGCCGATGATGGTCATGGCCATCGGCCCGGCCGGCCGGATCACGAAGGTGCTGCCGGAGCTGGGCGGGCTGCTGCGCCAGCCGCTGCTGTCCCTGGAGCGGGTGCACGTGTGCAAGCGGGACGGGCAGCGACTCGGGATACCCGGTGACCTGCCGGCCGCCGACGCGGACGCCGGCGGCCGGCCCCTGTGGCACAAGCTCATGATCTACACGTCCGAGGCGGCGCTGCACGACGGGCAGCCGGTGCACCGGGCCATCGTCCGGCGGCTGCGGGCGGCCGGGACCGCGGGCGCCACCACCCTGCGCGGCGTCTGGGGCTTCCACGGCGACCACGAGCCGCACGGCGACCGCCTGATGCGGGTCAGCCGGCGCGTCCCGGCGGTCACCACGGTGATCGACACTCCCGGGAAGGTCGCCGCGGCGTTCGGCGTGATCGACGAGCTCACCGCCGGGCAGGGCCTCGTCACCTGCGAGACCGTCCCGGCCGTGGCCCCGGTCCGGGTTAATTCCTGATCCCCGCAGCCGCGGGATGCCGTCCGCGGTTACCGCTAATGACGGGCGGGCGTGGTTCTCCTGCGCGCGGGAACCGCCGGATGATGCCCGATCGTCGGACTGACGCATGTCATCGCCAGTGACTGGCCGCACGCAGGGTGAGGGCCTTTGGAACCGAAGATAGCCCCCACCGCGATCATCGCGGCCGTGGCCAGCAGCCACACTGCCAGGCCGATCCGCCGGAAGCGCCGGTACTGCCCCGGGCTCAGTTCAAAGTGCAGCCGGACGCGAAAGCGCCGGAAGAGATCCCGAGGGCCGTTTCGCAGTTGTTCCCGGTCCGGCATTCCCTCGCCCGCGGACACCCGGCTGAACGCCGACAGTAGCGCGGCTAGTTCCGGGGCGGATTCGGAGAGTCGTATCTCGATCGCTTTCAGGGCTTTTTGTTCCCGGGCGTTAAGGCTCACCGCTGGTCCCCTCCGCCGCATCGACAGGGAACGAGATGCGACATATCGCCCTTCACCTGCCCTATACGGTGCTCACCACACCAATGGAGCAGAGGCCATTAGCCCGTGACGTGAAAATCGCTCAGGCGGGCCACAGGCTGTCCAGGTTGACCACGATGCCTTCCTGGCTGCTGCGGGCGATGATCACCACCGCTTCCTCGGAGCCGGGGTTTTCCTCGCGGTGCGGCACGTACGGCGGGACGAAGATGTAGTCGCCCGGGCCAGCCTGGATCTTCACTTCCCGGTCGCCTTCGGCGAACGCGAAGGCCGGGGTGCCCGACACGACGTAGATCGCGGTCTCCGCCTCGCCGTGGTGGTGGTCGCCGGAGCTGGCCCCGGCCGCGACGTGGGTCTGTCCCATCCAGAGCTTCTGCGACCCGGCGCTCTTGCCCGACAGGGCCTCCCACCGGGTCATCCCGGAGGTCTGGTTGGTGTCGCCGCTCAGCTCCCCCTTGCGGACGTGGGTCAGCGGCCGGTGCCAGTGGTCCTCGCTCATGCCGCCAATGCTGTCATACCGGCGGAACGACCTCACCGCGCCGGCACGGCGGAGGCACGGCGGAGGCATCTACGCAGACAGCGGTCACCGCGGCAGAAAAGTGGCCAAATGGTTATGCGACATGGAAGATATTTAGTTTTATTCCGCCCCGAAGGGGGCCAAGATCTTCTCGGTCCCGTCAACGAGGACCAATTCATCGGGGAACGGAGCAGAGCAATGAGCACCCCCTACCAGCCGTATCCGCAGGGCCAGCCCGAAGGTTACGGGGCGCCGCAGGGAGGCAGCGGCCAGGAAGGCTACCTGCACGGAGCGCCGGCCGGCTTCGGCGAGGCCATCTCGCTGGGCTTCAAGAACGTCCTGACCTTCAATGGCCGCGCCTCGCGATCCGCCTTCTGGTGGTTTTTCCTCGGCGCCTTCATCATCGACCTGATCGGCGCCATCATCGGCACGGCGGCCCATGCCACCGCGATCCAGTACATCATCGAGATCCTTGTCGTCCTCGCGACCCTCGCGGTGGCGGTCCGGCGGCTGCACGACTCCGGGAAGAGCGGATTCTGGTGGCTCATCGGCCTCATCCCGATCATCGGCACGATCACGCTGATCGTGTTCTACTGCCAGGACAGCACCCCCGGCCCGAACAAGTACGACCAGTACGCCTGAGAAACCGCCGCGAGGCCGGATTCGCCCCGGCGAGTCCGGCCCGCGCACCGGGCGGCGGCTCACGGGCCGCCAACCCGGCTAACCCGCGAGTAACTAAACGGTTCCGCAACGAAAACCCGTTTCCCCTCCGCCCGGCAGTGAACCGCCCCAGAATCGGCAACGTCTTCCTATAGGGACGGTCTTGTCCTCAGGACCCGGGGAAATTCGGAGGTTTACCGCGTGAGCACCCCCTACTCGCCCAACCCGCAGCAGCCGGGCGGATACCCGCCGCCGGGCGGGTACGGTCAGCCCGGGCAGCCAGGCCCCTACGGCCAGCCGACGCCCCCGCCGGGGCAGCCGGGCTACGGCCAGCCGCCCCAGCCCGCGCCGTACCCCCAGCCGGGACAGCCCGGTCAGCCGGCCTACGGCCAGGCTCCCGCGTACGGGCAGGCCCCTCCTCAGTACGGCCAGCCCCCGCAGTACGGTCAGCAGCCCCAGTACGGCCAGGCTCCCCAGTACGGGCAGCCCGCGCCCTACGGGCAGGCCCAGTACCAGCAGGGCGGCGCCCCCGGCGCCCCGGGCGCGGACGGCTACCTGCGCGGCGCCCCGGTCGGCTTCGGCGAGGCCATCTCGCTGGGCTACAAGAACCTGTTCAACTACAACGGCCGCGCCTCGATGTCCGCGTTCTGGTGGTCCTACCTGTACGACGTCATCATCTTCTTCGTCGGGTACATCCTGCTCATCGTGCTCGCCATGAGCGGCAGCGCGGCCCTCGGCATCATCGGCGGGATCCTGTTCTTCGCGGCCTGGCTCCACCTCATCCTGCGCGTCTTCTCGGTCGGGGCCAGGCGCATGCACGACAGCGACAACAGCGGCTGGTTCATCATCTGCCCGATCATGAACATCGTCTACGCGTTCACCGCCGGCACCCCGGGCCCGAACCAGTACGGGTGACCTGACCGGACCTAGTGCTCGAAGAGCACGCTGACCGACTGGCCGTCGTGCGTCCGGCGGATCGCCTCGGCGAGCGCCGGCGCCACGGACAGCACGGTCAGCTTCGGGTGGGCGAAGGGGACGGGGACCGAGTTCGTGCAGACGATCTCGGTCACGTCCTCCTCCGCCGCCAGCTTCTCCAGGGCGCTGTCGGCGAACAGCCCGTGCGTGCAGGCCACCCTGATCGACCGGGGCTCGTAGCCCCGCAGCACCGACAGCAGTTCGGTCACCGTGGTGCCGCGGGCGATCTCGTCGTCCAGGACGATCACGTCCCGGTCCGCCACGTCTCCGATGATCGACGTGATCGATACCTTCTCGTCGCTGAACCGCTCCTTCGCCCCGGCGGCGACCGGCACGCCCAGCCGCTTGGCGAAGTGGGCCGCGCCCTTGGCGTAGCCAAGGTCGGGAGAGAGCACCGTGGTCCGGCTCAGGTCTCCCCGCCGGAAGTGGAAGGCCAGTTCGCGCAGCGCGTGCAGGTGGTCGACCGGCACCGAGAAGAACCCGTGGACCTCCGGTGAGTGCAGGGTCAGCGTCAGGACCCGGTTGACGCCCGCGGTGACCAGCAGGTCGGCGACGAGCCGTCCGCCGATCGAGATGCGCGGCTCGTCCTTCTTGTCCGAACGCGCGTACGCGTAATGCGACATCACCGCGGTGACCCGGGCCGCCGAGGCTCCCCGGGCCGCGTCCGCCATCAGCAGCAGCTCCACCAGGTTCTCCTGGGCCGGCGGAACGATCGGCTGGATGAGATAGACGTCACGTTCCCGGCAGTTCGCCTGAAGCTGCACTTCGAGGCAGTCGTTGGCGAAGCGACTGGTCCGCACCGGGCTGCGCGGCACGTCGAGGTGGCCGCAGATCTCGTCGGCCAGCTCCGGGTGCGCGCTGCCGCTGAAGAGGACGATCTCGGCGTTCATGGGTACAACCTTGGCACATCACGCACTCGGGTCACCGTCCCAGCCGGCCGGCGGAGATACTCTCGTAGCCATGGAATCCCCCGCCACCAGCGGCACCGCCTCCGCCCCGTCCGGGTCGGCCTGGCGGTTCCTGGCGCAGCCCAAGTGGCTGCTCTGGCATCTCACCATGGTCGTGTCGTTCGTGGGCATGCTGTGGCTGGGAGACTGGCAATGGCACCGCGCCCTGGGCGGCAACGGGCTGAGCTGGGCCTACGTCTTCGAGTGGCCGCTGTTCGCCGTGTTCGCCGTGGTGTTCTGGGCCAAGACGGTCCGGGACGAGCTGCGGATCCGGACCGGCAAGATCCCCGATCCGAAGCGGATCCGGGAGCTGGAGGCCGCCGCCGCCGAGGCCCGCATGCTGGCCAAGATCGACCCGAACCGGCCCAAGGCCATCACCGCGGGTTCGGCGTCCACCGAGCTCGGCATCTCGCAGCAAGAGGACTGGAACCAGCCCTGGGCCGAAGACGAGCCCGGGGATCCCGAGCTCGACGATTACAACGCCTACCTGGCGAAGCTTCACCTCGAGGGCAAGTAGGAGATACATGAAGCGCCTTGTGCTGGCCTACCGGACGATGGCCTACATCACCGGCGTCCTGATCATCGTGCTGGTCTTCGCCGGCGTCCCGTTGCAGTTCGCCTTCGGCCAGCCTCTCGTCGACGCGATCGTCGGCACCGTGCACGGCTGGCTCTACATCGTCTACGTGATCATCGCGTTCGCCCTGTCGCTGAAGCTCAGGATGCGGACGCTGTCGCCTCAGGTGCTCATCCTGCTGCTGGCCGGCATCATCCCGGTCGCCACGTTCGTGGTCGAGCGGTGGATGATGCGCACGTACATCGCCCCGGCGCTGGCCGCCGAGGCCGCCGGCTCTCCGTCCGCGGGCTCCCCGGCCGAGACCGCCCGCCGGTAGCGCGTCCCGTGAGCGGGCACTACTTCGACGCGTCCCCGGAGGCGGCCCACCGTCCCGGCCAGGTCCGCGTGGTGCTGCCCGACGTGTACCTGGAACTGGCCACGGACTCGGGGGTCTTCTCCCCCGGGCGCCTGGACCCGGGCACCCGGTTCCTGCTGGAATCCGTGCCGCAGCCGCCGCGGGCCGGCGACCTGCTCGACGTCGGCTGCGGCTACGGCCCGATCGCCTGCACCCTGGCCCGGCGATCGCCCGGCGCCACGGTGTGGGCGGTGGACGTGAACGAGCGGGCGCTGGGCCTGTGCGCGCGGAACGCGGCCGCCGCGGGCCTGGACAACGTCCGCTGCGTGAAGCCGGACTCACCTGACCTGCCGCCCGCGTTCGCCGCGATCTGGTCCAACCCGCCGATCCGGATCGGGAAGGCCGCCCTGCACGACCTGCTGCGGACCTGGCTGGGCCGCCTGGCCCCGGACGCCGCCGCTCACCTGGTGGTCGGCAAGAACCTCGGGTCCGACTCGCTCCATTCCTGGCTGGAGTCCGAGGGCTGGACGGTGGCCCGCGCGGCGGCCCGGAGCGGCTATCGTCTACTCAACGTGACAAACAGCCGATAATCCCGAACGGATCGTTCCTGCTCCTCATGACTACGCCTGCTCCCCCGCCCGGCCCGCCGCGGCAGCTTCGTCCCACCGACGTCAAGCGCCTTAACCGGGACTGGAAGCGCCGCACCGAGGGCCGTGTGTCCCTCATCCTGGACTCCGTCGCCCAGCCGTTCAACGTGGGCTCGGTGGTGCGGACGGCGGCCGCCTTCGGCGCGGAGAAGCTGTGGCTGTGCGGGAACACGCCCGACCTGTCCCTGCCCGCGGTGGGCAAGACGGCGCTGGGCACCGACCGGTACCTGACCGTCGTCCGCGAGCACTCCCCCGCCGCCGCGGCCAAGGCCGCCGCCGAGGAGGGATTCCGGACCGTCGCGGTCGAACTGGCCAACGGCGCCCTGCCGCTGTTCGAGGCGCCGCTGGACGGCGACATCTGCCTGGTGATCGGCAACGAGGACCACGGCTGCGCCCCCGCGACCCTGGCCGCGGTCCACGCGGTCGCCTACATCCCGCAGCCCAGCCGCGTCGGCTCGTTCAACGCCGCCATCGCCGCCGGCATCGTCCTGTCCGAGGTCCGCCGCCGCGAGTGGACGGCCGGCGGCTAACCGTGTTACAGCTGTGACCATATTTCCTTCTATCCCCTTACAGAAGCTCTGTAGATTTCCTTCATGAGTGAGGGGACAAACGAAGCCGACGACAGGATGGACGCCGAGCTCCGTAAAATTCTGGCGGGCGATGCCCTTGAGGCGAGGTTCCGCGAACTTTCCGCCGAAGAGCGGGAAAAGCAGGCAAAAGACTGGCAGAAGCAGCAGAAAGCCGCGCGGAAGCGGCAGCGGAAGGCCCGGCGAAGACGGGCGTTCCGCCGGACGGCCTGGGGACTGGCCGCGATCGTCCTGGCGGGCGGCGGAACCTACGCCTACCTGCGCTACGGCCACGGCGGCGGCCCCGACGACACGCAGACCATCGCCCACGGCGCGGTCCCGCGGGGGCTGAAGACCTCGGCCCCGCGCCCGCAGTCCGGACCTCCCGCGGATCCGTTCAGCGGCACTCCGGCCGACAAGTGGGCCGACGGCGCGGCGGGCATCACCCTCCCGGCCGCCAAGCCGGCCGGGCAGTATTCGGCGGCTCAGGTCGAAGACGCCTACCAGACGACGAGGAAAATGCTCGTCGCGGCCGCCCTCGACCCGCAGACCCTCAACGGCGGAGCCCCCACCGCCTTCGCGAAGCTCCTGACCCAGGACCAGCGAACCGAGTTTCTCGGCGGCCTGAACAAAATCGGCACGGACAAGTACCACGTCGCCCTCAGCACCCGTTCCTGGATCACCCAGTTCGCGCCCGGGACCACGAAGCTCATCGGCTCTGTCGTCAAGGTCCACGGCACGATGAGCGCGACCACGGCGAAGGAGCAGAGCGGACAGACGGCCCTGCGAATCACCGTCGATTACCTGGTCGCCTACCCGGTCGAGCCGCCCAAGGCCCCCGAAGACTGGATGCGGGTCGTCTCCCAGTTCAGCGGCACGGTCGACTTCGCATCCTGGTCGGACGCTGAGTCACCGTTCGAGCCCTGGTGGAACGCTAATCCAGCACCAGCGGGCGGCCGCTGCGGAACGCGGGACGGCTACGTTCACCCGGACTTCCCCGGAGGGCCGGCGGACATGACCCCGAAGAAGGGTCGCATCATCAACCCGTACGCCCTCTCTCCGCCCAGCGGCACCCCCGGCTGCGGGCAGACCACCGGCACCTGATCAGGAACCGGCGTAAACCGGAAACCCGGGCATCTTCAGTGTGACACGCGGTGTTCACCGGACGTCTCAGGTGGATGGGCATACTCCGCTACGTGTCAGTAGCTTATCTTGATCACGACCGCCCGGCCGCCTTCGCCCACCGAGGCGGCGCGGCGGACAAGCCCGAGAACTCCTGGGCCGCGTTCGAGCACGCGGTGAGCCTGGGTTACGCCTACCTCGAGACCGACGCGCGCACCACCTCCGACGGCAGGCTGCTGGCCTTCCACGACTCGACCCTGGACCGGGCGACCGACCGCACCGGGCGGATCTGTTCGATGAGCTACCGGGACGTCTCGGCCGCGCGGGTTCACGGCACCGAGGAGATCCCGCTGCTGGAGGACCTCCTGGGCACCTTCGCCGGGCAGCGGTTCAACATCGACCTCAAGGACAGCGGGAACGTCGGGCCGCTGAACGGCATCCTGCGCCGGACCGGCGCCTGGGACCGGGTCTGCATCACCTCGCTGTCGGGCAGGCGCCTGCTGGCGGCCCAGCGCAGCCTGGACCGGCCGGTGTGCCTGGCGGTGACCCCCACCGCGTTCGTGGCCGTCCGTTTCGCCGGCCGTCCCGGGATGACCCTCGCCGCCCGGCTGGCCCGGGCCGGCGCCCGGTGCGCCCAGGTCCCGGGGATCATCGCCACCCGGGGGTTCATCCGCCGCTGCCACGAACTCGGGCTGCAGGTGCATGTCTGGACGCTGAACACCCGGCAGGAGATCGAGCGGGCCCTGGACCTCGGCGCGGACGGCGTCATGACCGACGATGTCGTGCTCCTGAAAAAAATTCTCAGCGAGCGGGACCAGTGGCACCAGCGGGGAAACACTGCGGAAACGGGGTTGGATGGGCCGGCCAACGGGAATCTTGACCGGGTGTCTAGCGTTGCCGTTTAGGATCGCCAACCGCCTGGGAGGCAGTAAGTATGGCCGAACGCGCACTTCGCGGAACCCGGCTCGGTGCCACGAGCTATGAGAATGACCGGAACACGGACCTGGCCCCCCGCCAGGACGTCGCTTTCGACTGCCCGAACGGACACAATTTTACAGTGCCCTTCGCCGCTGAGGCGGAACTCCCCCCGACTTGGGAGTGCCGGGTCTGCGGGGCCGCCGCCACAGCGGTCAGCGGGCAGGCGCCGACAGCGAAGAAGGTGAAGCCGCCGCGCAGCCACTGGGACATGCTGATGGAACGGCGCACCGTTGAGGACCTGGAAGCCGTCCTCGCGGAGCGGCTTGAGGTTATCCGGGAGCGGCGGGCCGCCGAGCACCGGGTGATGGAGGAGAGCCTTCGCCACCAGCGGCGGAGCGCCTAGCGGCGAGGTTCAGCGCTGAGCCTCCTGCCGGAGGTCAGCGGCGGACATCGGCTGCGGAGCGGCCCCGCAGCCGCGCCGTGATGCCCCAGCGGGCAACGCGGAGGAACGCTTCCCCGATGACGGCGTTGCTCATCTTCGACGAGCCGCGCTCGCGCTCGATGAACGTGATCGGGACCTCGATGATCGTCAGGCCCGCCTGCAGTACGCGCAGCGTCATGTCGATCTGGAAGCAGTAGCCCAGCGACTCGATGCTGTCGGTGTCGCTCTTGCGCAACGTCTGCGATTTGTAGGCGCGGAACCCTCCGGTCGCGTCCTTGATCGTGACGCCGAGCATGAGCTGGTTGTAGAGGTTGGCCCCGCGGGAGAGGAACTCGCGGGACTTCGGCCAGTTGACGACCGTGCCGCCGGGGACGTACCGGGAGCCGATCACGGCGTCGGTGCCGTCGTCCAGGGCGGCGAGCAGGCGGGGAAGGTCCTCCGGGCGATGCGACCCGTCCGCGTCCATCTCGCAGATGACGCCGTAGTCCCGCTCCAGGGCCCAGGCGAAGCCGGCGATGTAGGCCCGGCCCAGTCCGGCCTTCTCCGTCCGGTGCAGGACGTGGATCCGGGAGTCGGCCTCGGCCAGCTTGTCCGCGAGGTCGCCAGTGCCGTCCGGGCTGTTGTCGTCGACCACCAGCAAGTCGGCCTCGGGAGTGGCCTCCCTGATGCGGCCCGCCATGATCTCGAGGTTCTGCCGCTCGTTGTACGTCGGCATGACGATGATCACGCGCCCAAGGTCCGCGGCCGGCTGTGTCATTGCTCGCGTACTCACCTCTCGTATACGGAAGAGGGCCCGGATGGCGTCTTCGGTCCGGAGACGTACCCGCCGGCAACGAGTACGACACCGTTGTCTACTGAGCCATCCGGGCCCTTTCCAGGCCCAACCCCCTGACGGCCGGACATACGCGGCCGACCAACACTGGCTGTCACGCCTGGCGCCCGGAAACTGGCTGCTCCCGCCCCCGCCTCGGCATGACGCTCTTCCTTCAATGTAGTCGCCGATCGTTCCGGCCGGCGAACCCAGTGCTGGGCTGAACAGAAAATTTACCGTCGATCGCGGGGATGTCAACCGCTGGCCGCATACCCGGGACATACGCAGGGAAGAGAATTAGTTACTCTACGTGATCAGATGCGTAGCGTGTAGGGGGGACTTCCTTGGGTAGCGCATCTCGTACCACCGTCCTTGTGGCCTCCGGTACCGCACTCGCCATCGCCGGGGGTCTTTCCGCTGTCGCGTTCGCCGGCGGCCAGTCTCATTCCCCGCCGTCGAGGGCGTCCGTCACGCATATGACGGCCGCGCTTCCGCCGCTGCGGGTCGTCTCGTCCAGCCCGGCCGGCCGCGCCGGACACGTGAACGGCACGCGGCCCGTCACCATCACCTTCAACGAGCCCCTGCCCGCCAGCGTGCCCTTTCCCCGGCTCTCCCCCTCCGTCCCGGGAACCTGGCGCCGGTCCGGCAACTCCGCGATCTTCACCCCGGGGGCCTCCGGGATCCCCGGTCACACCAGCGTGACAGTCAGCATGCCCAAGACGGGAACCGTGGTCCGTTCCGCCTATCGGTCGACGTTCTCTACCGCGCGGTACTCCACGCTCCGCCTGCAGCAGTTGCTCGCCCAGATGGGCTACCTGCCCCTGTCCTGGTCTCCCCGCCTCAAGGGCTCCGTCGCCCCGGGGAGCGTGGCCGCCCAGGCCGCCGCCGCCTTCTCCCCGCCGGCCGGGTCCTTCTCCTGGCACGGCGGGTACCCCGGGCAGCTTCACGGCATGTGGAAGGCCGGCTCGGCCAACCTGGTCGATAACGGGGCCATCGCCGCCTTTGAGAACGACCACGGCCTGCAGCCCGACGGAGTCGCCGGGCCGAAGGTCTGGAAGGCGCTCCTGGCGGCCGCCGCCAAGGGCAAGCGCAACAGCCACGGGTACAGCTACGCGGTCGCCAGCGAGAGCACGCCGGAGTCGCTGACCATCTGGCACGACGGAAGGGAGGTGCTCTCCAGCCCGGCCAACACCGGCCAGGCGGTCGCGCCGACCGCGACCGGGACGTTCTGGGTGTACGAGAAGCTCCCGTACCAGATCATGCAGGGCACCAACCCCGGCGGGTCCCGTTACTCCGACCCGGTCCAGTGGGTGTCGTACTTCAACGCCGGCGAGGCGGTGCATTACTTCGACCGCGGCTCCTACGGCTGGCCGCAGAGCCTGGGCTGCGTGGAACTCCCCTACAGCGAGGCCGAGGAGTCCTACCACGACCTGCCCTACGGCTCCCTCGTCTCCGTCGACCCGTAACTCGCGGGGGAGGTCGCCGAAGACCGACTGGTAGTGCTCGTCGGCGACCTCTTCCAGCCACTGGGTCCGGCCGAGCGAGATCGCGGTATGCACCATGAGCGAGTCCGGGGCCGCGCCGTGCCAGTGCTCCTCTCCCGGCGGCGCCCAGACGGTGTCACCCGGCCGGAGAGGCTTCCGGTCCCCGTCCCGGGTCTCGACGGCGCCGCTGCCGCTGGCGACCAGGATGAGCTGCCCGTCGTCGTGCGAATGCCAGTAGGTCCGCCCGCCCGGCTCGAAGACCACGGTGTTGGCGCGGACCTCGCGCTTGCCGTCGTCGGCGGCGACGAGCGGGTCCAGCACCACCCTGCCGCTGAACGTGCCGCTCCCCTGCCGCGACGGCTGTCCGTCCTGGCGTCCGCGTACGTGCTCCACTGCCACCGTCCTTAGCTGGCCGCTTCTGGTACCTCAAGCCACGCTAGACGCGGAAGCCCCCGGTGGCCAGACGCGACCTCCGCGAACCGGGCGAGAACATTACTCTCTTGTTACGGTTACGGCACTCTCGTATAGTCGGGGCCATGAAGTACTCACCGGCGGGGAAGAGCGGCGGAACCTTCGAGGGCGACCAGTCGACGTTCACCGGGCGCGCGGTCATGGGGCGGTTCCTCGGCGGCGGCAAGGGCGGGAAGACCCAGGTCGGCACCATCACCGTCACCTTCGAGCCCGGCTCTCGCACCTACTGGCACTCCCACGACGACGGCCAGGTGCTGATCGCGTCGGAGGGGCACGGCGTCGTGGAGAACCGGGACGGCGACCGCCACCTCCTGCACCCGGGCGACATCGTCTGGGCCCCGCCCGGCGAGGTGCACTGGCACGGCGCCACCCCGGATTCCAGCCTGATCCAGACCGCCGTCTCCCTGGGCGAGGCCCGGTGGGAGGAAGAGGTTCCCGAAGAGCGGTACCAGAAGGCGGTTGAGGGAGAGTAGGCCCTATCCGTTCGGGAGAATTCGTCGGATTATGGGTCTATGCGCAGATCGCTCCTAGTCGGATTTATCCCGTACGTCATCATGCTGATCGGCATCCCGTTCTTTAACAAATCGGTGAACGTGGGCGGGATACCGCTGCTCGGGCTCTGGATCGGCGCGTGGGTCGTGCTCACGCCCGCGTTCCTGGCGCTGGCGGCCCGGCTGCTGCCCCGGGCGGAGCGGGAGGACTCGCTGTGAACCTTCCGCTGATCATCACCATCGTTATCGTCGCGGTCGCCGTCATCATCGGGTTCGCGGCGCACGGCCGGTCGCGGATGGACATCGAGGAGTGGAGCGTCGGCGGGCGCCGGTACGGCGGCCTGGTGCTGTGGGTCCTCGCCGCCGGGGAGATCTACACGACCTTCACCTACCTGGGCGCCTCCGGATACGCCTACACCAACGGCGGGCCCGTCTTCTACATCCTCGGCTACGGGGCGCTCGCCTACATCATCTCCTTCTTCCTGCTGCCGCCCCTGTGGCGGTACGGCAAGCGGAACGGACTGCTCACCCAGGCCGACTACTTCACGAGCCGGTTCGGCAGCCGGTGGATCGGGGCCCTCGCCGCCGTCGTCGGCGTCGTGTTCGTGGTGCCCTACGGCACGCTGCAACTCGAGGGCCTGGGCGACATCGTGACCACGGTGACGGACGGGAAGGTCAGCAGCGCCGCGGCGATGCTGATCGCGTTCGGCCTGACCGCGCTGTTCGTCTTCGCGTCCGGGCTGCGGGCGGCCGCCTGGACCTCGATCCTGAAGGACGCCCTGCTGATCATCACCGTGCTCATCGTCGGCATCGGGCTGCCGCTGAAGTACTTCGGCTCCTACAGCGCCCTGCTGAACGCGGTCAGCCACGCGCATCCCGGCATCCTGGCCGCCCCCGGCACCAGCGCCCACGGATCGCTCGGCGTGCTGTGGCTGATCTCGACGCTGCTGCTGACCAGCGCGGGCTTCTACATGTACCCGCAGGCGTTCGCGGTGACGTACTCGGCGCGCTCCGCGAAGGCGATCCGGCGCAACGCGACGTTCCTGCCCGCCTACCAGATCATCATGATGCTGCTGTTCTACGTCGGGTTCGCGGCGCTGCTCATCGTGCCGGGCCTGAAGGGGCCCGACACCAACTTCGCCCTGCTGGACCTGGTGAAGAAGGGCGAGCCGGCCTGGATCACCGGGCTGGTCGGCGGCGGAGGAGCCCTGGCCGCCATGGTGCCCGCGGCCGCCATCGTGCTCGCCGCCGCCACCCTCGTAGGCCGCAACATCTACCGTGACCTGCTGCGCCCCCAGGCGTCCCCGCGCTCGGTGCTGGGCGTGTCGCGGGCCTTCGTCCTGGTCATCATGGCGTTCTCGCTGTGGGTCGCGATCGCCTCGCCCGGGCTGATCGCCAACCTGCTGCTCACCGCCTACGACGGCGTCACCCAGTTCTTCCCGGCCGTCCTGGCGTCCCTGTTCTGGCGGCGGACGTCCCGGGCGGGCGTCGCGGGCGGCGTGATCGCCGGGGTGGTCATCGTGCTGTACCTGGTCATCAGCGGCCAGGACCCGGTCTGGGGGATGAACGCCGGGTTCGTCGCCCTCATCGCCAACGCCGTCGTCCTCGTGGCCGGCAGCCTGGCGCTGCCCGACCAGGCCGCCGACGAGGTCATGGCCGCCTACCGCCCGGAGCCCGGGGCATGACCCGGACGCTGTACGTCAGCGACCTCGACGGCACCCTCCTGGGCGAGGACGGGACCCTCAGCCCCCGGACGGCCAGCGTCGTCAACGACCTGATCGACGGGGGCGGGCTGTTCACCTACGCGACGGCCCGGTCGTTCACCAGCGCGTCCGCGGCGACGGCCGGGCTGCGGCTGAACCTGCCCGCCATCACCTACGGCGGGTCGGCGGTCATCGACCCCCGCACCGGCGAGCTGGCGTCCGCGACGTTCCTGCCCGCGACGGTGGTCACCCGGATCCTGCGCCTCATGTCCCGGGCCGACGGCGTCGAGCCGTTCGTCTTCGGCATGGTCGACGGCCAGGACCGGGCGGTCTGGCGGGAGGCGCACGCGAACGACGGAGTGCGGGCCGTCCTGGACGCCCTGAACGGCGACCCGCGGCTGCTGTCGGTCGCCGGCTGGTCCGACATCGACCCGGCCCAGGTGCTGTCGATCGGGACGGGCGGCTCCGCCGGGCCGCTGCGGGAGGTCCGGGACGCGCTCGGGGACGCGCTGGAGGGCTGCTTCTCGGTCCTGTGGGACAACGACGGCCGGCCCGGCCGCCAGTGGCTGGAGATCTACTCCGCCGACGCCACCAAGGCGGCCGCCGCGCGGCGGCTGCAGGCCCGGGTCGGCGCGGACCGGCTGGTGGCCTTCGGCGACCACCTCAACGACGTGCCGCTGCTGGCCGGAGCCGACGCCGGGTACGCCGTCGCCAACGCCGTCCCGGAACTGCGCGCGGTCGCCACCTCCGTGATCGGGAGCAACGGCGACCACGGCGTCGCCGAGTGGCTCGCGGAGTTCGGACGGTAACGCCGTTTCCGGCGGCGGCTTCAGCGGCGGCCGTACAGGCGGTCCAGGGCGCGGCGGGTTAGCGGCCCCGGAGACGGTCCAGGGCGCGGCGGTCGCGCTTGGTGGGACGGCCGGCGCCGCGCTCGCGAGTGGGGACCGGGGGGACGAACGTCTTCGGCGGGGGCGGCGGGCTGTGGTCGGCGTAGCAGGTCACCGCCACGGGCGCCCCGACCCGCTTGGCGATGATCTTCACGACCTCCACGATCCGCTCCCGGTCGCCCTGGAGCACCCGGATCTCGTCTCCGGGCCGGACCGTGTGCGCGGGCTTGACCCGCGCCCCGTTGACCTTCACGTGCCCGCCCTTGACCGCGGTCTGCGCCGCCGAACGGCTCTTGGCCAGCCGCACCGCCCAGATCCAGGTATCCACGCGGCCGCCGGACGACTGCTGTTCTGCCACGCTCCGATGGTAAGCCGGCTACGCGGTCTTCGCCGCGCCGCCGAGGTACAGCTCGCCGATCTCCGGGTGCTCCAGGACCTCCCGGCCGGTTCCGGCGAGGCGGACCGTGCCGTTCTCCAGGACGACGCCCCGGTGGGCCAGCTTCAGCCCGGCCCGGGCGTTCTGCTCGACCAGGAGGATAGTGGCCCCGTCGGCGTTCATCCGCTTGACCGCGTCGAACACCGACTTCAGGACGATGGGAGACAGGCCCATCGACGGCTCGTCGAGCAGGATGAGCTCCGGCTCCAGCATCAGGGCCCGCGCGAACTCCGCGAGCCGCTGCTGGCCGCCGGACAGCGCCCCGGCCTTCTGCCCCGCCCACTCCTTGACCTGGGGGAACATCTCGTAGACCCGGTCCGTCCGCTGCCGGACGGCGGCCCGGTCCCGCACGGTGTAGGCGCCGAGGTCGAGGTTCTCGGCCACCGTCATGTCCTTGAACAGGCTGTGCTGCTGGGGGACCTGGACCACGCCCGCCTTGAGGATCTGCCGGGCCGAGCGGCCGTTCAGCTTCTTCCCGGCCAGGGTGACCGAGCCCTGGCGCGGCCGCAGCAGGCCGCTGATCACCTTCATCACGGTGGACTTGCCCGCGCCGTTCGGCCCGACGACACAGGTGATCTCGCCCTGGGGAACCTCGAACGACACGCCGCGCAGCACGTCGCCGCCGCCGTACCCGGCGACGATCCCGTCCAGGACGAGCGCGGGCTCGCTATCGCTCGGCATCGGCGGCCTCCTCCGGGGACGCTGGCTCGTCCTCAACATCCGACCCGAGGTAGGCGTCGAGGACCCGGGGGTCGGTGCGGATCGCGTCCGGCGGGCCGCTGGCCGCGACCGTCCCGGAGGCGAGCACCGTGACGCTGTCGCACAGCCCCATGACGAACTCCATGTTGTGCTCGACGATCAGGAACGTCGTGCCGCTGGCGTTGAGCTGGCGGATCCGGTCGGCGATGTGGTTGATCAGGGTCGGGTTGACCCCGCCGGCGGGCTCGTCGAGCAGGATCACCGCCGGGTCGGCGATCAGCACGTAGGCCAGCTCCAGCAGCTTGCGCTGCCCGTAGGACAGCGACCCGGCGGGCAGTTCCGCATGCCGCTCCAGCCCGACGAACTCCAGCAGTTCCCGGGCCCGGGCCCGGTGCTTGCCCCGTTTGTGCTGGGCCGCCACCAGCATGTTCTCCTCCACGGACAGCCGCGGGAAGATCCGGGACAGCTGGAAGGTCCGCCCGATGCCGGCCGAGAAGACCTTGTCCGGCCGCTGGTTGGTGATCGTCTTGCCGCGGAAGACGATGTCTCCCGCGTCGGCCTTCTCGTAACCGGTGATGACGTTGAACAGGGTGGTTTTACCCGATCCGTTGGGTCCGATCAGGCCGGTGATCTTTCCCTCGGCGACCTCCAGGGTGGCGCCGTCGAGCGCCTGGACCCCGCCGTAGGCCTTGCGGATCCCGTCGGTGCGCAGCAGCGCGGTCATTTCTCGCCTCCCGGAGTCCCGGCGGGGACCGACTCTTTCGTCATGGCGACCGCCGGCACCACCGCGGGCTTGCCTCTGGTGCGCAGCTTCGTGATCCACTCGCCCCCGGCCGGGATGATGCCGCGCGGCACGAACAGCACCACGGCCAGGAACACCGCCCCGAGCACGATCTCGGCGATGCCGGAGAGCTGCGGCTGGCTGTTCAGCCACAGGGTCCCGGGTTCGATGAGCAGCGCTCCGAGGACCGGGCCGGCGACCGACCCGTAACCGCCGAGGAACGCCATGAGCACGACGGTGAGGTCGAACAGCGGGTCGAACCCGGTCTGCGGCTGGACCTGGGTCTCGTAGTAGAACCAGACGGCGCCGATCAGCGAGGTGAGCGCACCGGAGATGACGAACGCCGACAGCTTCACCCGCATCGTCTTCACCCCGAGGCCGCGGGCCCGGTCCTCGTCGTCCCGGATCGCCCGCAGCCGCAGGCCGAACGTCGAGCGGCGGATCAGCCAGGAGATGACGATCGTGCCGACGGCGCAGGCCAGGGCGATGTCGTAGAAGGACAGGTTGAAGCTGGCCTGCGTCCAGCTCAGGAACGGGGAGGACAGGCCGCTGGACCCGCCGGTGAAGGAGAAGTTGAACGCCATCAGCTGGAAGATGAAGAAGACCGCGATCGTGACCACGATGAACGTGTGCCGGCGCACCCGCAGCGCGACCAGTCCGAACGGCACGGCGATAACCGCCCCGGCCAGGGCGCACAGCGGCAGCAGTTCGAAGACCGCGGTCCCTTCCAGATGCCAGGCCTTCGCCGCGACCCCCATGACGTACGCGCCGCTGCCGTAGAAGACCGCGTGGCCGAGGGAGATGTAGCCGGAGTAGCCGCTGAACAGGTTCCAGGCGCTGGCCACGGTCACGAAGATCATGGCGAACACGCCGTAGTTGGTGACCGCCGGGTTGCTGAACAGCCAGGGGAACGCGATCGCCAGCGCCAGCAGGACGATCAGCCCGCCGGCGCGCGGCAGTTTGTCTCGGGACAGGGTCACTGGGCCCGCACCTCCTTCCGCCCGAAGAAGCCTTGCGGGCGGATCACCAGGACCAGCACGAGCGCCGCGTAGAACACCGCGATCGCCCAGGTGGGCTCCCAGATCGTCACCACGGACTCCAGCGTGATCATGAAGACGGACGCGGCCAGCGCGCCGCCGATGCTGCCCAGGCCGCCCAGGATGATGATCGCCAGCAGCCGGGAGATCAGGTCGTACCCGCTGTTGGCGTTGAAGGCGTTCGTCGCGCCGTACATCATGCCGCCGACCGCGGTGACCGCCACTCCGATGCCGAACGTCAGCGCCGACACCCGGTTCACGTCGATCCCGACGAGCCGCGCGGCCGTCTCGTCCTGCATGGTCGCCCGGATGGTGCGACCGAACCGGCTGCGGTACAGCAGCAGGTAGACCGCCAGGACCAGGACCACGGCCAGGATGAACCCGTAGACGTAGATCCAGGGCAGGTAGAAGCCCAGCAGATGCACGCTGGAGGTCGTGTAGGACGCCTTGAGCTGGACGTTGTCCGCCCCGTAGAGCATGTACAGGACGCCCTCGATGATCAGCGCCGCCGCGTAGGTGACGAGCAGGGTCATCGAGGTCCGCTCGCTGCCGCGCAGCCGGCGGATGAACGCCCAGTGGATCACCACGCCGATGATGAACATCACCGGGATCGTGATGAGGAGCCCGGTGAACAGGTCGATGTGCGCCCGCGTGGACAGCGAGTAGCTGAGGTAGGCGCCCAGGATGACCAGGACACCCTGGGCGATGTTGATGATGTCGAGCACGCCGAAGATGAGCGTCAGGCCGACGGCCATCAGCGCGTACACGCCGCCGACCAGGATTCCGTCGACGACGGCCTGGTAAATCTGGGATGCCATGCGGGGTCAGCTGCTCCAGGACGGCTTGGTCGCGAGGATCGACTTGGATCCGGAGGCGCCGGCGGGGAGGACCTGGGTGTAGTTCCCCTTGTTCTGCCACTGGAAGATGAACGCCGCCGCGGCGCCGTTCTCCCCGAGGCTGTCGAACTTGACCGGGCCCTGGACGCTGCTGATCGACGCGCCGCTGTGCAGGTACTTGATGATCTTGGCGTTGTCGGTGCCGCCGGTGGCCTTGACCGCCTGGGCGGCGACCTGGCCCACGGCGTAGGCCTCGGCCACGTCCGCGTTCACGCCGGACGCGTTCCCGCCGTAGGTCTTCACGTACTGCTTGACCATCTGCTGGCTCTGCGGGTTGGCGTAACCGGGGAACCAGCCGTTCGGCACCATGACGCCGTTGGCGTTGGCCGCGCCCACCGCGGAGGTGAACGCCTGGCCCTGGTCCGGGCCCGCCGCGGGGATGAACATCTTCGGCGTGTAGTGCTGCTGCTCGAACGCCTGCATGAAGGCGCCGACCGTGGGCACGTCGGTGGAGCCGAGCACCACCAGGTCCGGCTTCTGCGACGCCACCTGGTCGGCGGGCGCCTTGTAGTCCGCGACCTCCTCCGGGAAGACCTTGGAGTAGACGGTCTTCACGCCGAGGGCCTGCAGCGCCTTCTGGGCGGCCTGCACCGGCGGGTCGGCGAACGGGTCCTGCGCCATCGGGTAGGCGGCGGTCTTGGGCCGCTTGGCGGGCGGCAGCGACTTGATGTAGTCGACGAACGGCATCATCTCGTCCGCGATCGGCAGCGAGACGTCGAAGATGTTGTGGTCGGCCTGGTTCGGCGGCGAGTTGAACACGGTCGGCGCGCCGCCCGCGCCCTCGATGAGCGCGTAGCCTCCCCGCGCGGCCACCGACGCCGCGGGGGTCGTGATCAGCGACGAGAACGGCCCGAAGGTCAGGTCCACGTGGTCACTGTTCATGAGGGTCTGGTAGTTGGTGACGGCCTGGTTGGGGTTGCTCGCGTCGTTGAGGACCGTGAGCTTCACCTGGCGGCCGCCGATCCCGCCGCTGGCGTTCACGTCCTTGGCCCACAGCTTGTAGCCCTTATCGAACGCCTGGCCGTCGGCGGAGAAGTCGCCGGTCAGGGAGAGGGACGCTCCGATACTGATCGGCCCCTTGGACGAGCCGCCCGCCCCGCCGCTGGCGCTGGTGCCGCAGGCTGCGAGAGAGCCGGCCGTCAGCACGGTGACAGCCGCGGCGAGCGCTGTCTTGGAAAACCAGGGAAGGCTTGGTCTCACGCTCGGTTCCTCTTTCCTTCCTCAGGACTAACTCAGAGTGGTGATCCCGGTCACACGCAATCGTTTGCATCAGAGGTTGCTACGCGCCTCATCAGTTGTCAATGCCCCTGAAGGTTCAGTACCCGTTAAGGCCCGCCGCCGGTGCAGCGAAACGGCGTCCCCGGCCCCGGCATCCGACGGCACGGGGCACGTCGAGCCGCGTGTCACCAGTTCCGGCGCCAGGTAGAGGATCTTCACCGGGCCCTCGCCGCCCTCGACCCGCTCCATCAGCAGCGTGGCCGCCTCGGTGCCCAGCTGGTAATGCGGGAACCGGACCGTCGACAGCGGCGGGCGCAGCCGGTCGATGAACGGCATGTCATTGAACCCGATCACCGACATGCCGTCCGGGCACGTCAGCCCCCGCTCGTCCAGCGCGCCGTAGCAGCCCACGGCGAGCATGTCGTTGGCCGCCACGATCGCGGTCAGGCCCCCGTCGCGCTCCAGGAGTTCGCGGCCGCAGCGCAGCCCTTCCTCGATCGAGTAGCCTCCCGCGTACACGATCCGGCCCTCGTCGGCCGTCAGGCCGCGGGCCTCCATCCCGTCGCGGAACCCCCGGTACCGGGAGACACCCGTCGAGACCTCCTGCGGGCCGGCGATGTGCCCGATGCGGGCGTGCCCCAGGGACGCCAGGTGGGCGACCGCGGCCCGCACGCCCTGCTCGTTGTCCACCGACACCGAGGAGAAGGGATAGCCCTGGGCGGTGCGGTTCATCAGCACGACCGGCACCTCGGCCTCGGCGGCCTCTTCCAGCACCGGGCTCTGCAGGGTCGCGGTCGCGAACACGAAGCCGTCCACGTGCCGCGCCCGCATCTGGTCGAACAGGTTCCGCTCGCGCCGCTCGTCGGCGTCGGTGTTCCCGATCAGGGCGACATAGCCGTGCTCGGCCAGCCGGTCTTCCAGGCCCCGCACGATCGGCGGGAACAGCGGGTTGTTCAGGTCCGGGATGATCACGCCGATCGTGTGCGAGCGCCGGGTCCGGAGGCTGCGCGCGACCGGGTTGGGCCGGTAGCCGAGCCGCTCGGCCGCCTCGGTGACCCGCTGGGCGGTCTCCTCGCTCACCAGGAGCCGGGTGCTGGGATTCAGCGCGCGCGACGCCGTGGCCGGGTGGACACGTGCCGCCGCCGCTACGTCACGCAGCGTCGCGGGCCGGTCGGACTTGCCCATGGTGATCGCTCTCCCGCCGTCGATCGGGGAAAATCCCCTGGTGATCGTCACCATACCGCGTGCGACGATGGTCACATGCGGATCACTGGCGTGGAATCCACGAGCCTTTTCGCCGGCACCATTGCCCGTCCCCTGCAGATCATCCGGGTCACCGTCGAGAGTGACGGGCCCGCCCAGACCGGGACGATCACAGTCGGCGGGGCACGGGCGAGAACCGAAGACCCGTTCCGGATATCAGTGCCGGGACCCGGGGAAAGCCGTACCTTCGAGGTTCCGGTCCTCTCCGAGGGCGCGCCCGGGGTGTCCCGGCCGGTGACGGTCACTGGCGAGACCTCCGGCGGCAGCCGGGTCTCCGTCGAGGCGACGGTCACCGTCGCCGAGCCCGGCTGGACGATGTGGATGGTCAGCCATTTCCACTACGACCCGGTCTGGTGGTCCACCCAGGGCCAGTTCACCGAGGCCCGGCTCGTCCTGCCCGGCGAGGACGGCGACCTGCCCGCCGTCCGGACCGCGTTCGAACTGGTCACGCTGCACCTGGAGAAGGCCCGGCGGGACAGCGACTACAAGTTCGTGCTGGCCGAGGTGGACTACCTCAAGCCGTACTTCGACGCGTTCCCCGGCGAACGGGCCTTCCTGCGGCGGCTGTTCGCCGAGGGCCGGTGCGAACTGGTCGGCGGCACCTACAACGAGCCGAACACCAACCTGACCGGCGCCGAGCTCACCATCCGCAACGCGGTCTACGGCATCGGCTACCAGCGCGACGTGCTGGGCGCGGACCCCCGCAGCGCGTGGATGCTCGACGCGTTCGGGTTCGACCCGGGGTTCCCCGGGCTGATGGCCGCCGCCGGGCTCACGAGCTCATCGTGGGCGCGCGGCCCCTTCCACCAGTGGGGACCGGATTCCAACCCCGACATGCAGTTCCCGGCCGAGTTCGAGTGGATCTCCCCCGACGGCACCGGGCTGCTCACCTCCTACATGGCCAACCACTACGGGGCGGGCTGGGGCCCGCTGCACGAGGCGGGCGACATCGCCGCGGCGGAGGCGGCCGCCTGCCAGCAGTTCACCGAGCTGGCGCCGGTCGCGGCGACCCGCAACGTGATGCTGCCGGTCGGCGCCGACCACGTCCTGCCGGCCCGCTGGGTGACGGACGTGCACCGGTCGTGGAACGAGCGCTACACCTGGCCCCGGTTCGTGACGGCGATCCCCCGGGACTACTTCGACGCCGTCCGGGCCGAGACGGCGCCGGGCGCCGCTCCGTCCTCGGGGCTCGGGATCACGCCGCAGTCCCGGGACATGAACCCGGTCTACACCGGCAAAGACGTGTCCTACATCGATACGAAGCAGGCCAGCCGGGCGGGCGAGATCGCCGTCTGCGAGGGCGAACGCTTCGCCACCCTGGCCTGGCTGCGCGGCGCCCCCTACCCGGCCGGCTCCCTGGACAAGGCCTGGCGGCAGCTCGCCTACGGCGCGCACCACGACGCCATCACCGGCACCGAGTCCGACCAGGTCTACCTCGACCTCCTGTCCGGCTGGAAGGAAGCCTGGCAGCGGGGGGACGACACGAGGCGCGCGGCGTGCGCGTTCCTCGCGGAGGGGCCCGAGCCCGCCGGGTCCGGCCCGGCGAACGCGGAAAACGCGGTCACGGTTTTCAACGGCCTGGCCCGGGAGCGCGACGGCATGGTGACGGCGACGGTCACGTTCACCGAGCCCGGACCGGCCTGGGTCGCGCTGGCCGACGGCTCCGGCGCCGAGGTCCCGGCCCTCGCCGAGAACGTCAACCGCCATCCCGACGGCTCGCTGGCGTCGGCGGATCTCACCTTCCGCGCGACCGGGGTTCCCGGTCTCGGATCCCGCCAGTACACGCTGCGGGCGGTGCCCGCTCCCGGCACCGGTCCCGGCTGGACCGACGTCCCCGGCACCGCGATCGAGAACGACCGGATCGCGGTGACCGCCGACCCGGCTCGCGGCGGCGCGCTGACCTCGGTGACCGACAAGCGCACGGGCCGCGACGCGCTGACCGGGCCGGGCAACGAACTGGTCCTGCAGGAGGAGTACGCGCAGCACCCGCGCTGGGGCGAGGGCCCGTGGCACCTGTCTCCCAAGGGACCCGGAACCGGGTCCGCTTCCCGCCCGGCCGACTCGGTCCGCGCCCAGCGCTCCCCCGCCGGATCGCGCCTGGTCGCCGACTTCACGCTGGGCGACCTGTCCGTGCGGAGCGAGACGATCCTGTGGGACGGGTCGGACCGGGTCGAGTTCCGCACCCGCGTGTCCGGCTCGATCGGCTCCGACCGGCTGCTGCGCGTGCGGTTCCCCGCCGACGTCCCCGGCGGACGGCCGGTGTACCAGACCGCGACCGCGGTCATCGGGCGGCCGTTCGGCGCTCCGGAGGCCGACACCGCCGTGCAGTGGTGGACGCTGGACAACCCGGCCCACCAGTGGTTCGGCGCGGGCTCGGTGGCGGCGGTCTCGGTCCCGGGATCCTCCGCCGACGGCGAGACGGGCGGGCGCACGCGGCAGGCGATCGGCGTAGCCGAGGTCGTCTGCCCCGGCGGCACCGCCGACCCGGGAAACGTCCGGGACCTGGTCGTCTCGCTCGCCCAGGCCGGCGTGACCGCGACATCCTCGCGCGCGGACGGGCCCCGGTACGGGGCGGTGGACCTGGACTCCAACCTGCCCGACTTCCGGATCGCGCTGGGCGGCCCGGACGACAACGCGTTCACCGCCGCGGTGCTGGACGCCGCCGGGCCCGAGGCCCGCAAGCGGCTGGCCGAACTGGCCGCGGAACAGGGGTCGGCGCGGCTGTGGGTGCCGGCGGCGCGGCCCCTGGCGGACGCCGTGGCTCCGGAGGCCGACCTGCGCGGCCCCCGCGACCTGCCGGTCCTGATCGTGGCCGGTTCCGGGGGGCTGGAGCCGGCGGTCGAGGCGCTGCGGGCGGACCTGGCCACCGGGACGGTCCCGGCGGACGCGGCCGCGGGCCTCGCCGACGGCACGGACGACCCCGCCGCGCTGGGCGACGGCACGGTCGCGCTGTTCAACGCCGGGACCCCGTCGGCGGCGGTCACTCCGGACGGAACGCTGTGGATGGCGCTGATGCGGGCCTGCTCCGCGTGGCCGTCGGGGGTATGGATCGACGGCGACCCGCGTACCGCCCCGGACGGCAGCAGCTTCGCCTGGCAGCACTGGAGCCACACGTTCGCCTACGCGCTCGCCGTCACCGGCGGGGACTGGCGCGAGGCCGGGTTCAACGCCGCCGCCGAGGACTACAACCACGCCCTCACCGCGATCGTCTCCGGTGTCGCCGCCGGCTCCGGTGGCCCCGCGGTCAGCGTCGGCGCGCCGAACGTGTCCCTGTCCGCGCTCAAGCCCCGGGGCAATCCCCTGGCCGCCGGGCGGCTCAGCGGCGCCCCGGCCGCCGGCCGGGAGGTGACGGTACGGCTGCGGGAGACCGACGGCCGCCCCGCCTCGGCCCGCCTGCGGATCGCGCCCGGAATCGAGGCAGCGTGGCGCACGGATCTGCTCGAGGACGAGACGCTCTCGCCCCTCGGAGTTCACGACGGCACGGCGACGGTGAAACTGGGCCCGTTCGAGACCGTGACCCTGGCCGCCCGCGTCGCGGACACCGGAGCGCCGGCCGGAGCGCCGGCCGCGCCCGCCGGGATCGGTGAGGACGAGCCGGTCCGCCCGCCGTATGCCCGGTACTGGCTGCACGGGACGGGTGCCGCGCCCGCCGGGAACCTGCCGGTCACCGTCACCTTCACCCCGCCCCGCGCCACCCTCCAGCCCGGCACCGGCCAGCCCGGCACGGAAGAGCGGCTGCGCCTGACCGTGGCCTGCGGCCCCGAGCCCGCTTCCGGCTACGCTTCCCTGGCCCTGCCCGCGGGGATCGGGGCATCAGTCGCCGGCGGGGCCGGCGGCGAGCCCGCCGACGCGGCGGTCACGCTCCCCTATGACCTGCCCGGCCATGGCCACGTCGCCTGGGACCTGACCCTGCGCGCGGAGCCGGACACGGCCGGCGGCCGGTACTTCGTCACCGCCGCCATCGCCGACGACTCGGGGCACTCCGCCGAGGACGCCGCCCTGGTCACGGTCGGCGAGCCGGGACCGCCGGAACGGGATCTGCCGGCCGACGACCTGTTCTTGCGCATGATGACCGACACCCAGGCCCAGGCCGCCGAAGCCGACGTGAGCTTCCCCGGCGTCCCCGACCCCGCGGCCGGGGTCGCCCTCCGTCCGGGAGAACGGGGACGGCTGAGGGTCCGGGTAGCGAACCGTCTCGCCTCGGAACTGCGCGGCGCGGCCCAGCTGATCTCGCCCTTCGGCTCCTGGGAGGGAACCCCGTCCTGGGTCCTTCCGGTCACGGCCGCGGCGGGCGCGGAAACGGAGATCGTCTTCGACATCGCCGTCCCGGCCGGCGCGGCGCCCGGCTGGGAGTCGTGGCTGCTGGTGAAGCTGTCGTACTTCGGCCGGGTCCGCTACTCGCCGTCGGTCCGCCTCGCCGCCGGGTAGCGGGCTCAGTTCTCCGGGTTCTCGCCGCCCTGCTGCTCGGCCAGGAACTGCTCGAACTGGGCGGCGAGTTCGTCCGCGGTCGGCATCTCCTCGTCGTCGGCGAGGAGATTCTCGCCGTCGTGGGCGTTGGCGGCGTCCCACTGCTGCTCCAGCCCGCTGACCAGCTCGGCGACCTCGGTCGACTCCGACACCTGCCTCGCGATCAGCGAGTTGGTGGTCTCCTCGGCGTCCTTCAGGGAGCCGTCGGGCAGGTCCAGTCCGGTCGCCTCGCGCAGCGATTCCAGCAGCGCGAGCGCGGCGGTCGGGTAGGCGGCCTGCGAGAGATAGTGCGGTACCTGGACGGCGAAGCCGATGGCGTCGCGCCCGGCCTCGCCGAACCGGAGCTCGAGCAGGGACGCCGCGCTGCCCGGGACCTCGAGCTTGCGCGGCAGCTTGGCCTTGCTCGTGACCAGTCCCGGCCGGGTGCCGTGCGCGATCACGCCGAGCGGCCTGGTGTGCGGGATGCCCATCGGCACCCCGAAGTAGTTGACCGCCGTACCCGCCCCGAGCCGGTCGGCCAGCGACCGGACGGCGGTGGTGAACAGTTCCCATTCGTGGTCGGGCTCGGGCCCGTCGATGAGCAGGAACTTCCGGCCGGACGCGTCGGTCAGCACGTCCACCTTGAGCTCGGGCTGGTCGTAGGCGCTCCAGCGGCCCTCGTCGAAGGTCATGACGGGCCGCCGGGACCGGTAGTCGACGAGCCGGTCGATGTCGAAGGTCGCGATGGTCTCGTGGTCGCGGGTGTCCAGCAGGTGCTCGGTCAGCAGGCGCCCCGCGGCCCCCGCGTCCATGAACCCGTCGAGGTGAACCAGGATCGGGGCGCCTTCCACATCGGGGGCCGCCAGGTCCAGTTCGTAGAGTTCTTCCGGCTGCTGCATTTGTCTAGTCTCCCACTACCTGCCATGGTCCGCTGTGTCACCAGCATCTAGGGCGTTCAACGTACGGTACGGCAAGATCCTTCCGGCGGCGCCCCCGTGCGTGTCGATCTTTGCCCGTATATCCCGGGACACGAAAATAGTGTCCGCGCCTGTCCGACTGATGGTTCGTGCATGCACAAAAAACGCTAAGTTGTCGTAGTGGAAGAGATCGACCGAAAGATCGTGTCCCTGCTGTCTCGCAACGGGCGCATGAGCTTCACCGAACTCGCCAGGCAGGCGGGCCTGTCGGTGTCGGCCGTGCACCAGCGCGTTCGCAGACTGGAGACCGATGGAGTCATCACGGGATATGTCGCACTGTGCGATCCTGAGGTAATCGGGCTGCCCCTGACCGCTTTCGTGTCGGTTAAACCGTTTGATCCGTC
>WRBL01000025.1 GCA_009784565.1 Streptosporangiales bacterium
AGGTTCTGATCTGGAGGCGCCCCGCGCCGGAAGATCAGGTTCTCGCGGCAGCGCTCGGCCCCGGCCACCCGCCGGCCTCAGCCACCCGCTGCCGAGCGTGACTGCCGTCGGACCGCCCACCCGCCTGAACCCCCGCCCGCGCAACAACGCCCCGTCCCGGCTCGGGGATGGCCGTTCGCGGCGGGTTAGGCCAACGGGGCGACCGGGGCGGTCTGGCCGGTGCGGCGGAGGGAATCGGCGACGAAGCCGGAGCGCTTCAGGTCCTCGACCGTGTCATGGACGAACCGGGCGGCCTCCGGGCGCTGGGACTTGGCGATGCCGACGGCCTGGGGGATCTCCATGAACCGGCCGTCCAGGAGGCGGAAGCCGGGGTGGTCGTTTACGAAGGCCGTCACGGGCTCACGGACGCCGGCGCCGACTTCCAGCCCCTGCTCGGTGAAGACGGTGGTGCCCTCCGCGCCCCGGACCAGGGTCGCGTGCGCCAGCGTGCGGGTCAGGAACAGGTCGTAGGCCGAGCCTTCCTTGACCCCGATGCGGATGCCCTCGGCGTCGGCCTCAGAAGCGCCCCTCAGCGGAGAATCCTCGCGGACCGCGTACACGCCCTCGATCAGCACGTACGGCGCGCTGAAGGTCACCTCTGCGGCCCGCTTGGGCTCGTCCGCCAGGAAGCAGATGTCGGCTTGCCCTGAGGTCAGAGCCTCGAAGGACTTCCGGGCCGCGTCGAAGCACAGGAACGAAGCGGGCACGCCCAGCCGGGAGGCGATCTCCGTCGCGATGTCCACGGTGACGCCCGCCGGGGCGTCCGGGGTGCCCTGGGCCAGCACGGGGTTCCCCAGGTTGATCGAGGCGCGCAGCACGCCGGCTGGCGCCAGGTCGTTCACAAGCTCAGTCTGGTCACTCATGCCGTCCAGTATCTACTGGCCGGTAGCCCGGCCTGCACCGGCCATGGCGTAGACGAGCCCAGTGAGGGGCATTACCCTTCTAGATGACAGACTAATAAAATTTACAAATCAAAAAATACGTAAGCTGTATTATGCATTTACCCGGAGGTTTCATGAGACGTGCCCGCACTTACTCGCCCCAGGCTCTGAACGCGGCTCGTGTACTTGGGCTGAGGATTGCTGAGGGGCGCAGGGAACGGCGCTGGACACAGGCGGAGCTAAGCGAGCGGGCTGGTATCTCGAGGGTGACACTCGGCCACGCCGAGCGGGGCGAGCCGACGGTTCAGATCGGGTTGATGTTCGAGCTGGCAACACTGGTAGGCGTCGAACTGTTCGGGGTCCCAGCGAATCAGCTCGGAAGCATCGTGGACCGTGAGCGGGATCGGCTGGCCCTGCTGCCCGCACACGTGTACCGGAAGAGGGGAAAGGCCGATGACGACTTCTGATCCGCGGAGCGCGTTCGTCTGGATCTGGCTGCCCGGAGCCGCTGAGCCGGTCGTGGCCGGGCGTATTGACGCCGACGGGCCCATGCACACGTTCACCTACGCCCGCTCGTACCGTGGGCGGCCCGAGGCTATGCCGCTGTTCCGGCCTGAACTGCCGCTCGAAGCAGGAGTGCTGCTCCCAGAGGGGGGCCTGACGATCGCCGGGTGCCTGCGAGACGGTGCGCCGGACTCATGGGGGCAGCGGATCATTCTCGCCCGGCATCTGGGTCACCTGACCGACGCTAGCGACACCGGGGACCTCAGCCTGCTCACGTACATGCTGGAATCGGGATCTGATCGCATCGGAGCCCTCGACTTCCAGGAAAGCCCAACGGACTACGTTCCGCGGGCCGAGACTTCGGCCACGCTTGAGCAGTTGATGAATGCCGCCGCCGAGATCGAGGCGGGTCGTCTGCTACCGCCCGGGCTGGCGGAGGCGCTTATGCGGGGCACCTCGATCGGCGGTGCCCGACCCAAAGTGCTGCTGGCCGACGGTGACCGGAGCCTGATCGCGAAGTTCTCCTCGACGAATGACATCCGGCCGGTCGTCAAGGCGGAAGGTGTCGCGATGGAACTAGCCCGCAGGGTTGGCCTGGACGTGGCTCCCGTACAGGGACGACGCGTCGCGGGTAAGGACGTGCTGCTCGTCGAGAGGTTCGACCGGCCTGGCGGAGGCCGGAGACGGCACATGGTATCGGCGCTGACGATCCTCGGGCTGGACGAGTTCACGGGCGCACGCTACGGCAGCTACGCGGACTTGGCCGACCATATTCGCCGTTCGTTTGACAACCCGTCGGAAACCTTGCGCGAGTTGTTTTCCCGGATCGTGTTCAACGTTCTCATCGGCAATACTGACGATCATCCCCGGAACCATGCCGCGTTCGTCAACGGAGACGGCGGTCTTGCTCTCACCCCCGCCTACGACATCTGTCCTCAACCGAGATCGGGTTCGGAGGCGAACCAGGCGATGGCTATCTCGCGGAATGGTGACCGCTCCAGCCGACTCGCCACGTGCCTGGCGGCGAGCCAGGTCTACTTGCTGACCGCGGCGCAGGCCAAGGACATCATCGACGCTCAGGTCGACACGATCCGGAGCGAATGGGATGAGGCGGCGGACGTTGCCGAACTGACCGAACTTGATCGCAAGCAGCTATTCGGCCGCGAGATCCTGAACGAGTTTGCCCTCCGCGACTACGCCTTATGCGCGATGAACGGTGAGCAACTTGGACGGCGAGCACCGAGCGGACCTGGGGTCAGGAGGGCGGGATCTCCAGTGAGAGGAGCCGTTGGGCGATGACGCCTGAGATGGCGGGCTGGTGGCCGTTCATGATGCGATCGAAGGTGACTGGGGGAAGGCCGCCGCGAAGGCAGATGGTGTCCCGGCCCATCCCCGCGTTGAGCAGTGCTTCGATGTGCGCGCGTACCGGTGCCGGGTCTACTGTTCCTCCCGACAGCCCGGAAGCTCTCAGGCGCTGCCGCTCCGCGTCTTCCGCGGCGCGCAGATCGTCAGGGCTGACACGGGGATTACCGAGATCCGCGATGAGATCCTCACGCCAGCCCACTACCCGGTCCCGCTCGTGCTGGCGGGCATCGGCGACGAGCGCGGCCCTGCCAGTGCGGCGGGACGGAGGTCGTGACCGCGCTGATGATCTCGCCGTCGCAAGCGTGCGCGAACTGGTCGTTGGCCTCGGAGGTGCTAAGGGTGCCCTCGACGGCGAATTAGCCAGGCACGTCACCTTCTGGGAACCTACTCCAAGGCGGAGCTAGCACGGGAACTGGGGATCAGTCGCACCGCTCTTTACGAGCACATGGACGAGATCCGCGGCGGCTGAGGCCTCTTCACCGCGGCCTCGGGGTGGCGAGGCGGTTGCTGGTGGCGGTCCAGCGGGCCAGGAGGTCCGACGCCGCGCCGGAGTCAACGCACTGGGCGGCGCGGACGATACCGTCGGAGAGGGCCTTGGTGAGGCCCTCGGCCACGTCTGAGCCCGTGCCGACGAAGGGGAGGCCCTCGCTGGCGGTGATGGCGGCCGCGGCGTTCAGCAGGACGATGTCGCGGACCGGGCCGGTCTCCCCGGACAGGAGGGAGCGGACCACGCCGGCGTTGAACCGGGCGTCGCCGCCCCGCAGGTCCTCCAGGGAAGCCCGGGAGAGTCCCGCCGACAGCGGGTCGAACTCCGTCTGGACCACGACGCCGCCCGAGACCAGCCACACCTGGGACGGGGCGGTCGTGCTGAGTTCGTCCAGGCCGCCGCCGTGGAAAACCAGCGCCGAGCTGCCGCGCTCGGCCAGGACCCCGGCCAGCACCGGTCCCATGGCCGGGTCGGCGATGCCGATCGCGCTCGAGGTCGGCCGGGCCGGGTTGGTGAGCGGCCCCAGGTAGTTGAAGAAGGTGGGCACGCCCAGGTCCTTGCGGACCGGCCCGGCGTGCCGGAAAGACGGGTGATAGTGGGACGCGAACAGGAACACGATCCCGACCTCGGAGAACAGCGCCTGCGACGCCTCGGACGGAAGGTCGATCACCACGCCGAGTTCCTCGAGCACGTCCGCCGCCCCGCACTTGGACGACGCGGCCCGGTTCCCGTGCTTGGCCATGGGAACCCCGGCCGCCGCGGCCACGATCGTCGCCATCGTCGAGATGTTGACGGTGTGGGCCCCGTCACCCCCGGTGCCGACCAGGTCGGTGACGGGGCCGGGCAGCGTGATCGGGGTGGCGTGATCCAGCATCGAGGACGCGATGCCGGTCATCTCCTCGGGTGTCTCGCCCTTGGCCCGCAGCGCGACGCCGAAGCCCGCGATCTGCGCCGGGGACGCGGCCCCCTCCATGATCTCGTTCATCGCCCAGGCGGTCTCGTCAGCGGTGAGGGCCTCGCCCTGGATGAGGCGCCGCAGGAGCGCGGGCCAGCTCAGCGTGTCCATCTGGGGCACCTCACGAGACATGGAAGCGGGGGAGGAACGAAGATCCGTTAGGGCGGGAAGGGGGTTAGCTCGCCGGGAGCGCGGCGGCGCGGGTCCGCATCAGCCCGGCGAGCTCGCGGGCGAGCGTGACCGGGTCGAGCGGGTGGCTGATGACCGCGTCCGCCCGGGACCACGTGGCCAGCCACCGGTCATCGGGGCGGCCGATGACCAGCAGCGCCGGGGGGCAGTCGTAGATCTCGTCCTTGGCCTGGCGGGAGATGCCCATGCCGCCGGCGGGCTGGGCCTCGCCGTCGAGCACCATGACATCGACGCCGCCGACGTCGAGTAGCTTGAACAGTGCGGGAGCGGTCGCGACCTCGATGATCTCGGCCTCGGGCACGTCAGGGGCGGGACGGCGGCCGATCGCGAGCTTCATCTCCGCGCGCGAGTCGGCGTCGTGGCTGTACACAACGACCTTCATGATCCCGCATCATATCGGTGCCTCCACCTGGTTTCAGAGCCCGGCTCTCAGGAAAGTGTGAGAGAACTGGGGGGTCGGGTGCGCGTCCCCTACGCGATGTCGTAATAATGGCTCCGTGGCAACAGCATCCGTGACCGAGACACCGGCGGTACCGCGCAGCCTCGCCAGCAGACCGAACCTTGTCAACGTGGGCACCATCATCTGGCTGTCCAGTGAGCTGATGTTCTTTGCTGCGCTGTTCGCGATGTACTTCACCATCCGTTCGGTAGATAAGGGCCAGGGCCTCCCGTGGCCGTACCATACGCACCTTGACCTAAGACTCGCTTCGATCAACACCACTGTTCTCGTGCTGTCGTCTGTGACCTGCCAGATGGGCGTGTTCGCGGTGGAGCGAGGCCAGGTGGGACGCGCTGGCGGCCTTCTCAACGTCAAGCGCTGGGGGCTTCGCGAGTGGTACTGGCTGTCGTTTGTGATGGGCCTGTATTTCGTGCTTGGCCAGGCCTACGAGTACTGGGGTCTCGTCCATGACGACCACCTCACGCTTTCGTCCAGCAACTACGGCTCGGTGTTCTACCTGACCACCGGGTTCCACGGGCTGCACGTGACCGGCGGCCTGTTCGCGTTCCTCTTCCTTCTGGGACGCACCTACGTCGCCAAGCGTTTCACCAGGGAACAGCAGACCAGCGCGATCGTCGTGTCCTACTACTGGCACTTCGTCGACGTCGTCTGGATCGGCCTGTTCACCACCATCTACCTCATCCACTAGCAAGAGGACACCGAGTGAGCTCGAACATCGCTCGGCGCAGGCGCCCGTGGGCCGGTTACGCGGCCATCGCCGGGGGTCTCGTCGTGGCAGGAACGCTCTACGGCGTGCTTTCCAGCGGGGGCACCGCCGACGCTTCGGCGCCCAGCCAGGCCTCCACGTCAGTTTCTCAGGGCAAGTCGCTCTTCGAGACGAGTTGCGCGTCCTGCCACGGGCTGGACGCGCAGGGCACGTCGCAGGCGCCGTCGCTGGTTGGCGCGGGCGCGGCCGCGGTCGACTTCCAGATGTCGACCGGCCGTATGCCGGCCAAGGAATACGGCGCTGAGGAAGACCGCAAGCCGACCTCCTTCTCGCAGAAGCAGATCTACGACATCGCCGGCTACGTGGCCTCCCTCGGCGGCGGCCCGGCGGTCCCGGATCAGCAGCAGACGTCGACGGACGGCGCCGACACCGCCCTCGGGCAGCAGTTGTTCAGCACGAACTGCTCGCAGTGCCACGGCTTCGCCGGCGCGGGCGGCGCGCTGACCTACGGGAAGTCCGCGCCGACGCTGAATCAGTCCACGCCGGCCCAGATCTATGAGGCGATGCTGACCGGCCCGGAGGCCATGCCGGTCTTCGGCGACGGGACCGTTACCCCGTCCGAGAAGCGCGACATCATCGCCTACGTCACGAAGACGAGGAACGAGGCCAACCCCGGCGGGTTCTCGCTCGCCCGGACCGGCACGGTCACCGAGGGCCTCGTGGCCTGGCTCGGCGGACTCGGCTTCCTCGTGCTCATTGCCATGTGGCTCACCGCGAAGCGGCGATCCAACAGGGTTGAATCGGAGCAGTAAGTCATGAGTGAGACAGACGTACCGCGGGGCCCTGAGCGAAAGGTGGGAACGCCGTCGCCCACGCCCAGCGCGGTTGACACTGAGACGGCCGAGACCGAGCCGAGAAAGACCTCGGCCCTGATGGGCGATGCCCAGAGCTTCGACCCGGAGGACCCGGTAGCGGCGAAGAGCGCCGAGCGGATCGTCGCTCTCCTGTTCGTCCTCGCGTTCCTCGCGGGCTGCGGCTTCCTCGCCGGCTACGTGGGCATCGAGGTGGGCAAGGCCAACATCCCGGCCGGCGCCGACCCGATCGTCGCCGCGTTCCGGTCGAACCTGGTCCTGGGCGGCACGCTGGCGATCGCGCTGCTGGCGCTCGGCACCGGCTCGATCATCTGGGTCCGGCAGATCACGCCGGACATCGAGATCGAGGAAGAGCGCCACGAGATGCAGTCGGCGCCGGAGGACCGCAAGGCCTTCCAGCGCGAGTTCTCCGAGGGCGCCGCGGTCAGCCAGCTCACCAAGCGGCCGCTGCTGCGCCGCACGATGCTGCTGGCCACCGCGCCGCTGGCGCTGGCCCCGCTGTTCCTGCTGCGCGACCTCGGGCCGCTGCCCGGGACCTCGCTGCGGCACACGGCGTGGCGCAAGGGCCTGCGCGCCGTCACCTTCGGCGGGAACCGGCCGCTGCGGCCGTCCGACCTGGCCACGCCCGGCTCGATGATCACGGTTATCCCCGAGGGGTACGATGACCAGCCGACTGAGCTCGCCAAGGCGGGGGTCATCCTGATCAAGTTCGCCGACGGCGAGCTGGACATCCCGACGAAGTACAACGGCGGCATCAAGGTCGGGTCGCAGTCCTGGACGGTCGACAACATCGTCGCCTACTCCAAGATCTGCACCCACGTCGGCTGCCCGGTCGCGCTGTACGAGCAGACCACCCACCACATCCTGTGCCCGTGCCACCAGTCGACCTTCGACGCGGCGCACGGGGCCAACGTGGTCTTCGGCCCGGCGGCGCGCCCGCTGCCGCAGCTGCCGCTGACCACGGACGCCGACGGTTACCTGGTCGCCGCCAGCGACTTCACCCAGCCGGTCGGCCCGAGCTTCTGGGAGCGCGGATGAGTGACCAAGACGCAGTAAAGATTCCCGAGGGACTCTCGGGCGTCGGCGGCTGGCTGGACGACCGGTTCCACGCCGCGGGCGGCGTGCGCGTGCTGATGCGCAAGGTCTTCCCGGACCACTGGTCCTTCATGCTCGGCGAGATCGCGCTCTGGTCGTTCGTCATCCTCCTGCTGACGGGCACCTACCTGGCGCTGTTCTTCGTGCCGTCGATGCAGGACGTCGTGTACCACGGCTCCTACGCCAAGCTGAACGGCATCACGATGTCGCAGGCGTACGAGTCGACGCTGCGGATCTCCTTCGACATCCGCGGCGGCCTGCTGGTCCGGCAGATCCACCACTGGGCCGCGAACCTGTTCATGGTCGCGATCTTCGCGCACATGCTCCGCGTGTTCTTCACCGGCGCGTACCGCAAGCCGCGCGAGCTCAACTGGCTGATCGGCCTCGGGATGCTCGCGATGGGCATGCTCGAGGGCCTGTTCGGCTACTCGCTCCCGGACGACCAGCTGTCCGGCGCCGGCCTGCGGATCTTCGGCGGCGTGCTCCAGGGGATCCCGATCGTGGGCACCTACCTGTCGTTCTTCCTGTTCGGCGGGCAGTTCCCGGGCACCACGGTCGTACCGCGGATGTACATCCTGCACGTGTTCCTGGTCCCGGGCCTGATCCTGGCCCTGGTCACGGCGCACCTGTTCCTGATGTTCCACCAGAAGCACACCCAGATGCCGATGAAGGGGAACACGGAGAAGAACGTCGTCGGAGCGCCGTTCTTCCCGTACTTCCTGCTCAAGGGGCAGGCCTGGTTCTTCTTCATCTTCGGTGCCCTGGTGCTGCTGTCGACGGTGGCGCAGATCAACCCGGTGTGGATGTACGGTCCGTACACCCCGCTGGCGATCTCCTCGGCCTCGCAGCCGGACTGGTACATGGGCGTGCTGGAAGGCGCGCTGCGCGTCATGCCCGCCTGGGAGATCAACTTCCTGGGGCACACGCTGTCGCTGTCGGTGCTCCTGCCGGCCGCGGTGCCGCTCGGCATCATCTTCACCGGTGCCGGGCTGTGGCCGTTCTTCGAGCAGTGGGCGACCGGGGACAAGCGGATCCACAACATCAACGACCGGCCGCGCAACGCTCCGGTGCGCACCGGCATCGGCGTGGCGGCGGTCGCCTTCTACGGAATCCTGTGGGCGGAGGGCGCGAACGACGTCCTCGCCGACCGGTTCCAGGTGCCGCTCTACACGATCACCTGGATCGCGCGGATCGCGATGTTCGTCGTGCCGATCGGCGGCTACTTCATCACCAAGCGGATCTGTATCGGCCTGCAGCGGGCGGACGCGCGGATCGTGGCCCACGGCTACGAGAGCGGCATCCTGAGGCAGATGCCGGACGGCGAGTTCATCGAGGTCCACACCCCGGCCACCGAGGAAGAGCTGGCGGTGCTGGACTCCCGGGTGATCCCGACGGCGCTGCCGTCGGGCGAGGAGACGGACGCCAACGGCGTGCCCGCTCCGAGTTCCCGGGGCCTCATGGGCAAGGCCCGGTCGATCGCCAACCGCGCCTTCACCGAGGAGGTCGAGCCGATGGAAGACCACGGCCACGGCCATGGTGACGGCCACGGCGAGGTCTCCGGCGGCGAGCACGCCGCGGTGGGCTCCGGCTCGTCCGAGGAGCACGATCACGAGTGACGCGAGCGGGGCCGGCTCCGGCTAGCCCCGTTCCTGTTTGCCACGCAGAACGCCCCGGCACCGCATCTCAGCGGAGCCGGGGCGTTCTTGCGCCCCAGGGACCGTCAGTCGGACAGGCCGATGGAGAAGGCCGCCTCGAGGTCGTGCCGCGAGTAGGTCCGGAACGCGATGTGCGTCTCGGTCGAGATCACGCCGGGGATCTTGTTGAGGGTGCCGGGGATGACGTCCGAGAGCTCATCGTGCGTCCGCACGCGGACCAGGGCGACCAGGTCGAAGTCGCCGGTGATCGAGTAGACCTCGCTCACCGCCGGGATCTGCGCGATGGACTCGGCGACCTCCGGGATGCGCTGGATGTCGGCCTTGATCATGACGATGGCGGTGACCAATGGGTGCCTCCGTTGTCAACTGGACGGCGCGCTGCCGGGCCTTACCCTATCGGCCGGCTCCCCGGCCTCCGCCCGCGCCTCGGCGGCCTGAGCCTGGGCCAGGGCCGCGGCGGCCCGGGCCTCGGCGGCCTGGGCGGCCTCCAGGGTCTCCAGCCACGGGGTGAGCTCGGCGATGGTGGTGACGCCCCGGGCCTCGAGGCGCTCCAGCAGATGGCGCAGCACCGACGCGGTCGCGCGGGCATCGTCCAGCGCCCGGTGGGTGGGCAGGGTCGGCGTGCCGAAGAACCCGGCCAGCGTCCCCAGCTTGCGGTCGGCCACCTCGTCCGGCGAGGTCATCAGCTGCCGGGCCAGCCGCAGCGTGTCCACGATCGGGTACCCGGGCCACTCCAGGCCGGAGGCCTGGCAGGCCGCGCTCAGGAAGGCGACGTCGAACGGAGCGTTGTGCGCCGAGAGCACGCAGCCCCGGGAGAAGGCCAGCAGTCCGGGAAGCACCGCGGCGACCGGCGGGGCGGGGGCCAGGATCTGGTCATCGAGGCCGGTGAGCTCGGAGATGGGCCCCGGCACCGGCGCGCCCGGGTTGACGAGCGAGGTGAATTCCGCGACTACCGCTCCCTGGCGGATCCGGACCGCCCCGATCTCGGTGATGGCGGCCTCCTCCGGCGTCCAGCCGGTGGTCTCCACGTCCACGACGACGTACTCCAGGTCGGCGAGCCGGTCCCGGGCGAGCGGCTGGGGAACGCCGGCCTCTGCCGCCGCGTACACGATCTTCGCCTCATTCATGGGACAACCGTAGACGGGGCCACTGACATTTTCGGGAAATCCGCCAACCCAGCGCCTGCTCGGAGTCACATCCCGGTCACGCTCGCCGTCCCGGGGCGGCCGCGGCGGACGGCCCGGTTACGGCCTCACAGTGACCCGCAGGCCCTTCGTAAGACAATAATCATCTTTGCCGGAATCGGTTGAAGTGTCACCTGTTCCCTCAATAGCCTGGTCAGCGCCTAGATGTGACCGGCCACTGTGGGGAGTCGCCGCGAAGGCGCCGAGATGTCGGCTGAGGGTCCGGGCTGGTTTCTGTCCCGGGGGAGGGTGAAATATCGTGTCAATAACGGTACGTGAGCGTATTGCGGCGCGTTTGTCGAGGTCCAGACGGAGTCTTGCCATTGTGGCCGCCGTCTTGCTGGCGGCCGGAGCCGCGACCGGAGTGGCCTCGGTCGCGACGGCCCAGCCGCAGCCGACGATGAACCAGGTGGAAGCACAGGTCAACCAGCTGACGTCCCAGTTCGACCACGCGAGCGAGCAGTATGACTCCACGGAACAGAAGCTCACGGACGCCAAGGCGAAGCTGAACCAGGTCAACAAGGACATGGCCGTTAAGAAGAAGGCCTACACGACCGACCGGGCCAAGGTCGTCCAGATCGCCAACGCGTCGTTCGAGGACTCCGGCCAGACGTCCCTGGCCGGGCTGCTGACCACCGGCAGCCCCTCCAAGGTGCTGAACGAGGCGTCCATGATCACGGAGATCGCGGGCGCCCGCAACGAGGAGGCCAACCAGTTCCTGACCGCCGCGCGGTCCCTGCAGAGCGTCCAGCAGTCGCAGAAGCGGACCGAGACGGGCATCGCCCAGCTGGCGTCGAAGCAGGAGAAGACGAAGAATCAGGCTCAGCAGGCGCTGGACAGCGAGAAGTCCAAGCTGGCCTCGCTGACCGAGCAGCAGAAGCAGCAGGTCGAGGCGAAGACCCTGGGCGGCGGCTCCAGCTCGAGCAGCAACCCGGTCAAGAGCGCCATCACCTCGGTGACCGGGTCCGGCAACGCGTCGAAGGCCGTCGCCTACGACCTGCAGATGGCCCAGGACTCCTGTGCTTACGTCTACGGGGCCACCGGGCCGTGCTCGGCTGGGTTCGACTGCTCGGGCCTGCAGATGGCGGCCTGGGCCTCGGCCGGGGTGAACATCCCCCGTACCACCCAGGAGCAGTGGGCGTCGCTGCCGCACATCTCCATGTCCGACCTCCAGCCCGGCGACCTCATCTACTACGACGGCGAGGATCACGTCGCAATGTACGTGGGCAACGGGAACATCGTGGACGCACCGCAAACCGGCCAGGACGTCACGGAGAGACCGATGAACACGGACTGGTACCAGCAGAACGAGGACGGAGCCGTCCGGCCGGGCTAAGTCCGGCCGCACGCTTCCCGCGGCGCATGGAGACCCCAATACACTGAGGTTGCCATGCGCCGCACGCTTATCGTCACCAATGACTTCCCGCCCCGTCAGGGCGGCATTCAGTCATTCATCCACTCCCTCGCCCTCCGCCTCCCGCCGGAGCGCCTGACGGTCTACGCCCCCAAGTGGGACGGCGACGCCGCGTTCGACCGGGCCCAGCCGTTCGAGGTGATCCGCCACCCCACGTCGCTGATGATCGGGGGCCCGTCGGTGACCAGCCGCGCGGTCGCGATCGCGAAGGAGAAGAAGGCCGAGGCCGTCGTCTTCGGCGCCGCGGCCCCGCTGGGCCTGATCACGCCGGCCCTGCGCCGGGCGGGGGTCGAGCGGGCGGTCGCGATCACCCACGGCCACGAGGCCGGATGGGCCGCGCTGCCGGGCGCCCGCGCGCTCCTGCACCGGATCGGGGAAGAGACCGACGTCGTCACCTACCTGGGCGAGTACTTCCGGGTCCGGGTCTCCCGCGCGCTGTCCGCGGGCGCCGGCTCGCGCATGCTGCGGCTGGTACCGGGCGTGGACGCGGAACGGTTCCGGCCCGATCCGGAGGCCGGCCGGGCGATCCGGGAACGGCACGGGCTGACCGGGCGTCCCGTGGTGGTGTGCGTGTCCCGCCTGGTGCCGCGCAAGGGCCAGGACACCCTCGTCCGGGCCTGGCCGGAGGTCCTGAAGCGGGTCCCCGACGCCTCGCTGCTCATCGTGGGCGGCGGTCCGTACCTGAAAACCCTCAAGCGCCTGGCCGAACGGATCGGGGTATCCGCTCACGTCACCTTCACCGGCTCGGTCGCCTCCGAAGAGCTCCCGGCCCACTACTGTGCCGGTGACGTGTTCGCCATGCCGTGCCGGACCCGCCGGGGCGGACTCGACGTGGAGGGGCTGGGCATCGTGTACCTCGAGGCCTCGGCCGCCGGGCTGCCGGTGATCGGCGGGGACTCCGGCGGGGCCCCCGACGCGATCTCCGAGGGCGACTCCGGGTTCGTGGTACCGGGCCGGGACACCGGGGCGCTCGCCGCGCGCGTCACCGAGCTGCTGGCGGATCCGGCGCGGGCCCGGGCGATCGGGGAGAAGGGCCGGGCCTGGGTCGAACGAGACTGGTCCTGGGAGCAGGCCGCCGCCCGCCTGCGGGCCATCATCGACGCGTAAAAGCGTCCGGCCCCGTCCACCGCGAGGGCGGACGGGGCCGGAGCGCGCTAAGGCCAGGCTCAGCCGGGGCTAGCGGGTGAAGAGTGCGTCGATGTCGGCCGCACGCTCCTTGGCGATGACGTTCCGCTTGATGCCCAGCTTGGCGGACAGCTGGCCGCCTTCCTGGGTGAAGTCGCCGTCCAGGATCCGGAACTTGCGGATCGACTCCGCCCGGGAGACGGCGCTGTTGGCGTCGTCGACCGCGGACTGGATGGCGGCCACCAGGTCGGGGTCGTCGCGCAGGTCCGCGACGGTGGCGCGGGCCGGCTTGCCGAGCCGCTCCTTCCACGGGCCGAAGGTCTCGGAGTCGATCGTGATCAGCGCGCCGATGAACGGCTGGCCGTCGCCGACGACCATGCACTGGCTGATCAGGAGGTTGGCGCGGAGCCGGTCCTCGAGCAGGGTGGGGGAGACGTTCTTACCGCCCGCCGTGACGAGGATTTCCTTCTTGCGGCCGGTGATGAACAGGAAGCCCTCATCGTCGATGATCCCGATGTCGCCGGTCTTGTACCAGCCGTCGGGCGTGAAAGCGTCCTTGGTGGCCTGGTCGTTGCGCCAGTAGGCCGGGATGATCGACTTGCCGCGGGCCAGGATCTCGCCGTCGTCGGCGATACGGAGGGAGACGCCCGGGACCGGCTGGCCGACGCTGCCGATCTTCTGCCGCTCGGGCCGGTTGACCGCCAGCGGGGCGGTGCTCTCGGTCAGGCCGTAGCCCTCGACGATGGGCACGCCGATGCCGCGGAAGAAGTGACCGATCCGCGGGGACAGGGCGGCGCCGCCGGAGACGGCGGCCTGGGCCCGGCCGCCGAGCGCGGCGCGCAGCTTGCCGTAGACCAGCTTGTCGAAGATGGCGTGCTGGAGCTTGATGCCCAGGGACGCTCCGTGCCCCGCCTCCATCGCCTCGCTGTAGGCGACGGCGACGTCCACGGCCTTGTGGAAGATCTTGCCCTTGCCCTCGCCGATGGCCTTCTGCTCGGCCGTGTTGTAGACCTTCTCGAAGACGCGCGGCACCGCGAGCACGAAGCTCGGCTTGAAGCTGTCCAGCGCCGGCAGCAGCTGGCTGAGGTCGCCCTGGTGGCCCAGGATGACGCCGGCCTCCAGGCAGGTGGCCTGGATGATCCGCGCGAACACGTGGGCCAGCGGCAGGAACATCACCGTGGACGACTGGTCAAGCTGCGCCAGGCCGTGCAGCGGTCCCAGGAAGCAGTTGCGGGACACCGTGAGAAGGTTCTCGTGGGTGACCTCGCAGCCCTTGGAACGGCCGGTGGTCCCGGAGGTGTAGATGATCGTCGCCAGGCTGGCCGCGTGCGCGGTCCGGGTGCGCTCGGCCACGACGTCGTCGCTGATGCCGGCGCCGGCCGCGATCAGGTCGTGCAGGTGGATGTCGATTCGCCACAGGTACTGCAGGTTGACCAGCCGGTCGCGCGACTGGCCGACCAGGCGCTCGAAGTCCTCAGTCTCGACGAAAATGGCCTTGGCGGCGGTGTCGGTAAGGATCCACTCCGCCTGCTCCGCCGAGGACGTCTCATAGATCGGCACGACGACAACGCCAACACACCACGCAGCGTAGTCGAAAACCGTCCACTCGTAGCGAGTGTGCGACATGATGGCGACACGGTCGCCCGGCTCAATACCCGCGGCGACCAGGCCCTTGGCCAGGGCGTAGACGTCGTCACGGAACTGGGCGGCGGTGATGTCCGCCCAGGACCCGTCCGCCCGCTGGCGGCGCAGCATGACAGCGTGCGGTTCCTCCGCAGCGCGCCGGGTCACTACGTCGGCCGCGTTTGCCGCGGCCGGAATCTCCGCCAATGGCGGAATGCTGTACTCGCGCACAACCCTCTCCTCGAATTCGTCATCCCCCCACTTATGGACGACACCGCTGGTCAAGCCTAACGGACAGCCTGCAGCCTTTCCCTACTCATCGGTAACATTTTCCCTACGGATGCTTGAGCCCTATGTTGATCTCATGCGAGTCCACGTAGTGAGCGATGTGCACGGGACTGCCGACGCCCTCGCAGCGGCAGGCAATGGCGCCGATATGCTGATCTGTCTTGGCGACATGCTACTGTTCCTGGACTACGCGGACCACACACAAGGGATTTTTGCGGAACTTTACGGCGCGGAACATGCCCGTACGTACATTCGCCTGCGCGCTGAGCGACGGTTCGACGAGGCCCGGCAGCTGACCGCGTCGATCGCGTCCCGGGTCACGGCCGAGCGCGGCACCGACATGCGGACGCTCACCGAGGAAGCCGCCCGCCGGCAGTACGCCCGGATGTTCGGGGCCCTGGCCGAGCCCGCCTACCTGACCTACGGGAACGTGGACGTGCCTCGCATGTGGGACACCTACCTGAAGTCGGGCCATCACGTCATCGACGGCGGCCGCGCCGAGGTAGGCGGCATCGCCTTCGGGTTCGCCGGCGCCGGGCTGGTCTCCCCCTACCGGACGCCGAACGAGATCAGCGAGACCGAGTTCTCGGCCAAGCTGGACGCGCTGGGGGAGGTCGACGTGATCTGCACGCACATCCCGCCCGCGGTCCCGGAACTGCTCTTCGACGTAAAAGCCCGCCGGATGGAGACGGGCAGCGGGGCCCTGCTGGAGACCATCCGCAGGATCCAGCCCCGGTACGCGTTCTTCGGTCACGTCCATAACCCGCTCGCCCGCCGGGTCCGGATCGGGCGCACGGAATGCGTGAACGTCGGTCACTTCCGGGCCACGCGCGAGCCCTTCGTGGTCGATCTGTAACTCCGTGCCCTTTGCGCGGGGAGTACCGTGACGAGTATGAGCACGCAGCCGGGCAGCGACCCGATTGGCGATTTTCAGCGCTGGCTGATGCAGCGAGGGCTGGCCGGGGCGAAGGCCGGAGCCCGGGGCCTGGGCCGGGATGTCACGGACCGGGTCCGCTCCACGGTCGGCGGCGGGCAGCAGCACTCCGCCGACGTGTGGGATACCGCGACGACCGAGCCCCCGGGCGCGGCCGAGGAACCGCCCGAGTGCCAGTGGTGCCCGATCTGCCGCGCGGCGCGCCAGTACCGCGACACGGGCAGTACCAGCGGGCTGGGACCGGCGGCCGCCGCCGCGAGCGACACGCTGGCCGGCCTGGCGCGGGGCGCCTTCGGTCTCTTCGAGTCGGCGATGAAGGCCCAGCAGCAGCAACAACAGCAGCGGCCGGGCGGTTCCGCGGGCTTTCCCGGGCCGGCGGCTTCTCCGGAATCCCCGGGTTCCTCAGACGACGGCGCCGTCGCCGGGCCCGGAGTCGCGTGGCCCACCGTTGTCCATCCGGATGACGAGGGCGGCGAAGCCGCCGATGAAGGCGGCGACGCACAGGAAGGCGGCGAGCCCGGACACATGCCACCCCACGACGGTGCAGATCAGTAGGTAGGCCGGCCCGCCGAACAGCGCGAACCAGGCCAGCTTCGTCGCGGGGTTCAGCTTCGGCAGCGGCGGCGGCTCCGGCGGGACGTAATGCTCGTCGTCCGGGTCCTCGGGCGCATGAGAGTCTCGCGGGCCGCTCCCCGGCCCGGGCGAGCCGGGCGCGGACGCGGGCTCCGGAGCGGCGGGCAGCGGTCCGGAATCAGGCTCCGGCCCGGACTCGGACCCGGGCTCCGGAGGGGACGGCTCCGGGCCGGCGAGATCTTCGCGCTCCGGCCAGGGCGCGGTGCCGTCCCCGGCCTCGGGAGCGGGCGCGTCGAACCGGGCGACGAGGTCCTGCCATGCCGCCTCGTCGCTGCTGCCGCCTGCCGCGTTGCCTGTCGCGCCGTCTCCGGGCGCGTCCCCGTTCGCCACTGCTAGTCCTTATACCGTTCCTTCCCGCCGGCTAACACCAGTACCGGCCGACGAGCGGTCCCCGGAAGCGAGGGGGACTGCTACGCATAGTCGCACGCCCGGTGGCCGGAGCGCACCCGGAGGGGAGAGATTGTCCCCGGACCCGCCGCGGGCGCCGGGGTTCCGGTGTTCCTCCCGGACGCGCATACGTCCCAGGCATCCCAATCGTGCCAACCCATGCCGCCGGACGTGCCACTATGTTTAGGTGTTCTACTGGGTAACGAAGTACACGCTTGGCGTGTCGTTGAAGATCGTGTTCCGCTTCTGGTCCCGTGGCGTGCGGAACGTTCCCCGGCGGGGACCGGTGATCCTCGCTAGCAACCACTTGTCGTTTGCCGACCACTTCTTCGGCCCGTTCCCGGTGCCCCGCAAGGTGACGTACCTGGCCAAGGCGGAGTACTTCAACGGTCCCGGCATCAAGGGATTCCTGAGCAAGGCGTTCTTCAGCGGCGTCGGGCAGATCCCGATCGACCGCTCCGGCGGCGCCGCGAGCGAGGCCGCGATCCGGACCGGGCTAGGCGTGCTGGCCCAGGGGAAGGTGCTGGGAATCTACCCGGAGGGCACGCGGTCCCCGGACGGCCGGCTGTACCGCGGCCGCACCGGCGTGGCCCGGCTGGCCCTGGAATCGCGCGCCCCGGTGGTGCCGTGCGCCATGGTCGACACGTTCGAGTTCCTGCCGCGGGACAGCTTCCGTCCCAACATGAAAATCCGTCCCGGGGTGATCTTCGGCAAGCCCCTGGAGTTCTCCCAGTACTACGGCCGGGAGACCGACCGGGACGCGCTGCGGGCGGTGACCGACGAGATCATGCAGGCGATCCACGCGCTGTCGGACCAGGAGTACGTCGGCGAGTACATCAAGAAGTCGTCGTCGAAGTCGCCCGAGTCCGCTGGCGAAACGGATCAGGCCGGTTAACGCGCGCCTCCCTTAAAAATTCCGCCCCGCCTGGCTACGCTGTGGCTATGCGAGTGGGAGTGCTTACCGGGGGTGGCGACTGCCCGGGACTTAACGCGGTCATCCGCGCCGTCGTCCGGCGCGGCGTTCAGGAGTTCGGCCTGGAGTTCACCGGCTTCAGGGACGGGTGGCGGGGCCCGCTGGAGGCGGACACCGTGCCGCTCGGCGTGGAAGCCGTGCGGGGCATCCTGCCGCGCGGAGGGACGATCCTGGGATCGTCCCGGACCAACCCCTTCGCGGAGGGCGGGTCCGGCCGCGGCGGCGTGGACCGGATCAAGGACAACCTGGCCCGGCTCGGGGTGGACGCGCTCGTCGCCATCGGCGGTGAGGACACCCTTGGCGTCGCGGCTCGCCTGCACGCCGAGGGGGTCCGCGTCGTCGGCGTGCCGAAGACCATCGACAACGACCTGGGCGCGACCGACTACACGTTCGGCTTCGACACCGCGGTCAACATCGCCACCGAGGCGATCGACCGGCTGCACACGACGGCCGAATCGCATCACCGGGCGCTGATCGTCGAGGTGATGGGCCGGCACGCCGGCTGGATCGCGCTGCACGCCGGCCTGGCCGGCGGCGCCAACGTGATCCTCATCCCGGAGAACCCGTTCGACATAGACAAAGTGTGCGGCTACGTGGAGCACCGGTTCCAGACCCGGTACGCCCCGATCGTCGTCGTCGCCGAGGGCGCTTCGCCGAAGGACGACAGCCTGGCCACGTCTTCCGGGAAGACGGACGCCTTCGGCCACGTCCAGCTGGGCGGCATCGGGTCGCTGCTCGCCGCCGAGGTCGAGAAGCGCACCGGCAAGGAGGCGCGCTGCACGGTCCTCGGTCACATCCAGCGGGGCGGCACGCCGACCGCGTTCGACCGGGTCCTGGCCACCCGGTTCGGCCTGCACGCGGCGCAGGCGGTCCAGGACGGGGCGTTCGGGCAGATGGTGGCGCTGCGGGGCACCGACATCGTGCGCGTGCCGCTGGCCGAGGCCACGCGGGAACTGAAGACGGTTCCCGCGGAGCGCTACGCCGAAGCCGAGGTCTTCTTCGGCTGACGGCGCGTCCGGGGGGCCGGGGCTACCGGTCGATCCGGGTCCAGGGACCCGGAGGGTTGTCATCCTTGGGAAGCCACAGGAACGGCTGATGATCGCGGTACTCCGCGCGGAACAAGGGCTCCCAGGGGAACCGGCCCTCCTGGTCGGCCCACACCACCTGCAGGTACGGGGGACGGACGAAACCGTAGAACTCGTCGGAGACCTCGAGCAGGCTGGTTTTCCGCCAGCTCAGGTCCACCGGCCGCAACTCGAGCCGCGCGGCGCAAATGCCGGTCAGCCGGTCGCCCGGCTCCAGCCGCGCGCCGTCAGCGACCCGCCCGCCGATGGCGTCGATGATCCCCGTCATGTTCTCCGCCGGGACGCCGCACACGATCAGCTCGGCCGACTGGCAGGTCAGCCACAGGCCCACGCTGTAGGCCCACGGCGGCTGCCCGTCACCGCCGATCACGCCGGGGGAGGCCCAGCCGTGCTCCCCGACCTGGCCGGCGATCCAGTTCATGTAGGCCAGATGATCCGGTTCCCGCCCAGTATCCGGGCCGCGGTCGGGACACCCGGAGGGGTGCCGTCGGTCTGAAGGGCGCTTAGGAAGGTTCATGCCCCGAACGCTACGCCGCGGGTACGACATTCCAGCCGCTCAGAGGGCCTCCGCCGAAAATGATCACGAGATCTTTCCGCCTTACGGAAGCGCCGGGCCGGGGACGGTCACGGGGGCGGGGGCGGGGGAGACCAGGTCGGCCGCCCGGATGCCGCGGATGTCGCGGGGGATCAGGCACAGGAGCGACACGCCCGCGATGAGCCCGGCCGCGCCGAACTGCGTCCCGCGTACGCCGATCGCGTCCGCCACCGGACCGACGGCCAGGGCGCCGAGCGGCATCGCCATCATCGAGCCGAGGGCGTCATACGACGACACGCGGGCCAGCTTGTCCGGCGGGATCATCCGGGCGAGGGCGACCATCCACAGCACCATCATCACCTCGGTCGCGGCGCCCAGGACGAACGTGGCCGCGCAGATCGCCGGCAGCGGCAGGACCAGGGCGAGCGCCAGGGGAGCGCAGGCGACGACCGCGCCGGCCAGGACGCAGAACAGCATCGGCCGTCTCGGGGAGAAGCGCAGCGAGACAAGGCCGCCGGCGATGAGCCCGCAGGACTCCGCCGCCGTGATCCCGCCCCAGGCCGCGGCGCCGCCGAGATGCTGGCGGGCCACCACCGGCCCGAGTACCTGAAAGCCCCCGTACCAGGCCGCCATCACGACGCCGAACTGGCCGATGATCACCCACAGCCAGGTCCGCGACCGGACCTCGGCCCAGCCCTCACGCAGTTCGCGGAGCATCCCCGGGCTCTCGCCCGGCGCCGTGGCCCGCGCCGGCCGCAGCATGAGCATCAGCGGCACCGTCCCGGCCATGGCGACCGCGCACGCGGTCAGGGCCCAGCCGGGCCCGGCCGCGGCGACCAGCAGCCCGCCGACGGCGGCGCCGGACATCTGCCCGGCGTTCATGGCCAGCCGGCTGATCGAGTTGGCCTCCTGCAGAAGGTCCTCTGGCACCAGCTGGGGGAGCAGCGCCGTCGAGGCCGGATAGAACATCGCCATCCCGACGCCCGTCACCGCCTCCAGGGCGATCATGGACCACAGCGGGGGCCGGGTGGCGAGCATGAGCACCCCGAACGTGCCCTCGCCGGCGACGATCGCCAGGTTCGCCGCGGCGAGCACCCGCTGGGGCGGGAACCGGTCGGCGGCGACCCCGCTCACGAGGGTGAAGACCAGCATCGGCGTGAGCTGGGCGGCCAGCACGTAGGACAAGTCGGCTGAGGAACCTCCGGCGCGCAGCACCGAGAACGAGACGCCCACCAGGGAGAAGCCCATCGCCGCCGGGGCCAGCATCCGGTCGGCCAGCAGGATCCGGAAGTCGCGGACGCCGAGCACGGGGAAGCGACGGGAAAGCGCGAGCCAGGACATGACGATCCTCTTCCGGGGTGTCAGGGAAACCGGACAATCGTAGACAGCGCGGCCTCCCGGGGGCAATTTGTTTTCTCGCGGCCCGGTGAGCGCCGATGGCGGCGGGGTGGCGCCCTTAGTCGCCGGGACCTGGCAAACTGGAGGGATGACCGCCACCGATTCCGTCACGGCCGCCGAGCCGGCGCAGCATGCCGCCCCCGAGCCGTGCGTGCTGCTGAAACTCGGCGAGATCGTGCTCAAGGGCCGGAATCGCCACCAGTTCGAGCGGATGCTGCAGAACAACATCCGCACGGCGGTGAAGGACACCGGCATTCACGCCGACCAGACCCGCCGCGAGGGCGTCATCATCCTGCGCGTGCCGCTCCAGGACTACCGGGACCGCACCGCGGCCGACCATGCCCAGGCCGTGGAGACGGTGCTGAACCGCGTCGCCGACGTGCCCGGCATCGTCCGGGTCTGCCGGGCCTGGCGGGTGGCCAAGACGCCGGAGGCCACGGTCGGCGCGGCCGTTGACCTGACGAAGGACGTGCCCGGGCCGTTCGCAGTGCGGCCCCGCCGCCGGGACAAGCGGTTCCCGCTGACCTCCTCGCAGATCGCGGTTCTCGTCGGCCGCGAGGTGCAGAAGGCCCACGGCCTCGAGGTCAACCTCAAGAACCCGGAGACCGAGGTCTTCATCGAGGTCGACGCGCGCGAGGTGTTCGTCTTCACCAGCGGCGTGCCCGGCCAGGGCGGCCTGCCGGTCGGCATGAGCGGCAAGGCGGTGGCGCTGATGTCCGGCGGCATCGACTCGCCGGTGGCCGCCTACCGGATGATGCGCCGGGGCCTGCGCTGCAACTTCATCCACTTCTCCGGGATGCCCCTGACGGGACCCGAGTCGGTCTACAAGGCCTACGCGCTGACCCGGGGCCTGGACCGGTTCCAGGGCGGGACCCGGCTGTTCGTCGTGCCGTTCGGCAAGACGCAGCAGTCGCTCGCCACCTCGGGCGCGGACCGGCTGCAGATCATCGCGCAGCGGCGGCTCATGCTCAAGACGGCCGAGGCCCTGGCCCGGAGGATGAACGCGTCGGCGCTGATCACCGGCGACTCCCTGGGCCAGGTGTCCAGTCAGACGCTGCAGAACATCACCGCCATGGACGACGCGGTGGAGATGCCGATCATGCGGCCGCTCATCGGCTGGGACAAGACCGAGATCATGGCCGAGGCCCGGAGGATCGACACCTTGTCCATCTCCGAACTGCCGGACGAGGACTGCTGCACGCTGCTCACGCCGAAGCGGGTGGAGACCCGGGCCCGGATCGACGACCTGCGCAAGATCGAGCTGCGGCTGGACGCCGACGAGGTCGCGGAGCAGCTCGCCGCGTCAGCCCAGGAGTACAAGCCCGAATGAGCGCCCGCCCCCTCATCGGCTCGCACGCGACGGTCACGGGAGGGCTCGCCAAGGGCGGGCTGTCCTACGCGGAGGCGGTCGAGGCCGAAGTCATCCAGGTGTTCGTGTCCAACCCGCGCGGCTGGGCCGAGAGCAAGGGCGACCCGAGGCAGGACGAGCTGATCCGCCAGGCGCCGGTACCGGTCTTCATCCACGCGCCCTACCTGATCAACCTGGGCGCCGCGAATCCGGAGACCGCGGCGAAGTCGGCGCGCGCGGTCGAGTACGCGCTGGACCGGGGCCGCCAGATCGGCGCCCGCGGCGTGGTCGTGCATACCGGTTCCGCCACCGGCGGGGATAAGGAGAGGGCTCTCCGGCAGGTCGGCGAGCTCATGCTTCCCGTCCTGTCCCGGCTCGGAGAGGACGCCCCGGACCTGCTGCTGGAGCCGATGGCCGGTCAGGGGCAGATGCTGTGCGCCCGGGCCGAGGATGCCGGTCCCTACCTGGAGGCGCTGGAACGGCATCCCCGGGTCGGCCTCTGCCTGGATACCTGTCACCTGTTCGCGGCGGGTCACGACCTCAGGGCCCCGGGCGGCGTCGACGAGACCCTGAAGGCCGTGGAGCGGGCGGCGGGCGCGGACCGGGTCAGGCTGGTGCATGCCAACGACTCGATGACCGCCCTGGGCTCCAAGCGCGACCGGCACGAGACGATCGGCAAGGGCGAGATCGGGACCGATCCCTTCCGGGAGCTCCTGGCTCACCCGATGATGAAGAACGTCCCGTTCGTCGCGGAGACCCCCGGCGGCAAGGCCGGCCACGCCAGCGACATCGCCCTGCTGAAGAGCCTCCGCGAGGCGTAGAGGCTCGTAGAGGCCCAGGGGGTTAGCCGCCCGCGAAGTAGTAGACGGTGACGGTGCTGCCCTTCGCGGCCTGGCCGCTGGGGCTGGTCGCGATGACCTGGCCGTTCCCGCCGCCGCCACCGCCGCCGTTGCCCTGACCGCCGCCGCCGAACAGGCCGCCGAGTCCGCCGCCGAAGTTCGGTCCGACCTGCTGGCCCTTCACCTGGAACCCGGCCTGCTGCAGGGTCTGCTGGGCCTGCTGGAACGACTGCCCGGTGACCTGCGGGATCGGGACCTGCTGCGGTCCCTGGGACACGGTCACCGTCACGGCCGTGCCCTGCGAGATCGGCTGTCCCGCCGGGACGGACTGCTTGAGGATCGTTCCCGCCGCGGCGTTGTTGGGCGTCTGCTGGACGTTGAGCTGGATGTTGTTCTGCGCGGCCCAGCCCTGCACGGCGCTGATGTTCTGCCCGGTCAGCGGGGGCATCGGGATGCCGGCCGACACGTCAACCGAGACCGGCTTGGTGACCGGCCAGGACGTGCCCGCGTCCGGCGTCGTGCCGACGACGGACCCGACCGGCTGGCTTGAGGAGGCGACCTTGCGCGGCGAGCCGGAGACCTGCAGCCCCGCCTGCCGGAGGGTGCTCTCGGCCTGCGACAGCGACTGCCCGGAGACCGACGGCACCTGGATCATCTTCGGCCCGGCCGAGATGGTGAGGGTGACGGTCGCGCCCTTGAGGGCGCGGCCGGACGGAGCCGCGGAGACCACGTCTCCCTTGGGGACGCTGTTGTTGATGACCGACCGCCCGACCGAGGGGCTGAACCCGTCGGAACGCAGCATGGCCTCCGCCCGCGCCTCGGAGACCCCGGCGACCGGGGGGAGGGACGTGTAGCGTCCGGCCAGCATCCACCAGGCGCCGAGACCGGCGGCGCCCACGATGACGAGCGCGGCGACGATCCCGCCGAGCCGCCGGCTGAACAGCCACCGGCCGAGGAGGGGCTCGTGGTGCCGGGCGCCCTCGAACGCGCCGGCCGCGGGCGCGTACTGCTCGCCGAAGGCGGCGGGGTCCACCACCATCGTGTGGGAGTACACGGGGCCCGGGGCCGGCGGCGAAGATCCGTTCGGCATGTCGAAGGCGTCGGACGGGGGCGGGGGCGGCGCGCTGAGCGTCAGGGTCTCCCCGCCCGTCGCCGCCCGGGCGGCGTTCAGGAAATCCTCGGCGTTGGCCGGCCGCAGGCGGGGGTCGCGGCTGGTGGCCGCGTGGACCAGGTGGTCGAGGGCGGGCGGCAGCCCGGAGACGAACACCGACGGCGGGGGCACCACCGAATTCACGTGGGCGTAGGCGACGGCCAGCGGCGACTCGCCGGTGAACGGCTGGCGGCCGGTGAGCAGCTCGAACAGCATCACGCCGGCCGCGTACACGTCGGTGCGGAAGTCGGTCTCGCCGCCCGTGACCTGCTCGGGCGCGATGTAGGCGACGGTGCCGATGATCTGGTTGGCCTGCGTGTTCCGGGTGGCGGCCTGGGCCCGGGCCAGCCCGAAGTCCACGACCTTCACCCGGCCGTCGGTCGTGATCAGCACGTTTTCCGGCTTGATGTCGCGGTGCATGATGCCGGCGTGGTGGGCGGCGGCCAGGCCCGACAGGACCGGGTCCATGATCCGCAGGGCCTCGGTGTAGGGGAGCCAGCCGCGCTCGGCGAGCAGGGCGCGCAGCGTCCGGCCGTGGACGTACTCCATCGACAGGTACAGGTAGTGCCCGTCGGAGCCCTGGTCGAAGACGGCGACGATGTTCGGGTGGGACAGGCGGGCGACCGATTTCGCCTCGCCGATGAACCGGTTCACGAAGCCGGGGTCGCGGGCGAGTTCCGCGTGCATCACCTTGAGCGCCACCTCCCGGTCGAGCCGGGAGTCGGTGGCGAGGTACACGGTGGCCATGCCGCCGTGCGCGATGCGGGAACGGACCAGGTAGCGCTGGTCGAGTGTCTTCCCGATCAGCGCGTCCGCGACAGCTGATTCCATCCTGATGATTCTAAGCCCAGCATCGCGCTGTGCCCGCGCAGTTAATCAGATTGTCAGCATGGTGAGCTGGTGGCTGGCCCCCGGCGCGGGGTATCCGTAACCTGGTGCTCTGTGGATCATCCCGAACGGATAGTAGTGACCGGGGCCGGCCTCGCCGGGCTCCGGACAGCGGTCTCCCTGCGTGATCAAGGTCATACCGGACAAATAACGCTTCTCGGGTCCGAGGAGCGGGTGCCGTATGACCGGCCGCCCCTGTCGAAGAAAGTGCTCACCGCCACGGCGCTTACTAAAGACGTGGACCCGTCCCTGGAGGCGGACTTCGCCGCCCTGGACGTCGACTTCCGCCCGGGAACCGAGGCCGTGTCCCTCGACGCCGCCGGGCGCGCCGTCGTCACGGCGGACGGCCCGGTGCCCTACGACGCGCTCATGATCGCGACGGGCGCCTCGCCGATCCGGCTTCCGGGGCCGGGCCGCCAGCGGTTCCTGCGCACCTACGACGACGCGCTGGCGCTGCGGGAGACGCTGAAGCCCGGCGCCCGGCTGGCCATCGTCGGGGCCGGGTGGATCGGAGCGGAACTGGCCACCGCCGCCGCGGCCGCCGGGTGCGAGGTCACCGTGGCGGAGGCGGCGAAGACGCCGCTGGCCGCCGTGTTCGGGCCGGAGTTCGGCCCGGCCTTCGCCTCGTGGTACGCCGAGGCCGGGGTCACGCTGCGCGCCGGCGTCGGCGTGTCCTCGGTGGAGGACGGCGGTCTCCTGCTGGATTCCGGAGAGCGGGTGGACGCCGACGTGGTGGTCACCGCGGTCGGGGTCCGTCCCGTGACGGGCTGGCTGGCCGGATCCGGCCTGGAACTGGACCCAGAGCGGGGCGGCGCGGTGGCCGTGGACGAGGGGCTGCGCGGGTCGCTGCCGGGCGTCTACGCGGCGGGGGACTGCGCGTCGTTCCCGTCCGGGCTGTTCGGCGCCCGGCTGCGGGTGGAGCACTGGGACGTGGCCCTGCACGCGCCCGAGGTCGCGGCGGCGAACATCCTCGGCGGATCGCAGGCCTACGATCCGGTGCCGTACTTCTGGTCCGAGCAGTTCGGCCGGATGGTGCAGTACGTGGGTCATCACGGTCCGGGCGACCGCCTGGTGTGGCGCGGCGATCCCGGCGAGCCGAAGTGGAGCGCCTGCTGGGTCACGCCCGGATCGACGGAGGGGGCGGGCGTCCTGGCGGCCCTGCTCACGGTGGGCAAGCCGAAGGACATGGTGCAGTCCCGCCGCCTGATCGGCAGCCGCGCCACAGTGGACGCCGGGCGTCTCTCCGACCCCGCGGTGCCGGTCAAGGAAGCCGCTCTCACCTCGAATTTAGGTGTTTGAAGAGCGCAAGTTAGGTGTTTGGCCCCGGCGGGGATGTGGCACATTGGTGACGTGACACAGATAGACGTCGCGACAGACGAGCTTGTCGGTGAATGGCTGTCGGTTCCCGAGGTAGCCGAGCGTCTGGAGATCTCGTCCAGCCGGGTCAAGCAACTCTTCCGCGACCACAAACTCCTCGCAGTCACTCGTCCGGACGGGGCACGCGGCGTGCCCGCGGTCTTCCTGGATGGCGGTCAGGTCGTCAAGGGACTGAGCGGGACGCTGACCGTCCTGTACGACTGCGGATTCGAGGCCGAGGAGGCGCTTCGCTGGCTGTTCACGGCGGACGAGACGCTGCCGGGAACGCCGATCGACGCGCTTTACGCCCATCGCGGCACCGAGGTGAACCGGCGGGCCCAGGCGCTGGCTTTCTAGCCGGCCTCCCGGCCCGCCGCCGCTCCTCGCTCCAGGCCGGTCACCGGCTGCCGCACCAGCGCGGCAGCCGGATACCGGCATGCCCGGCCGACTGATACCTAATCGTTACCTTGTGGTCTCGCCACAAGGAATCACCTTCCGTATTAGGCTGGGCCACATGCCGCCACGTCCCCGCCGCCCGCGCGGCGCCGCCACGAGCGTCAGCCCGACGCCGTCGCGCGCGCCGCTGATCTCCGATCTCCTCTCCTCCGGCCAGCGGTCATTCTCCTTCGAGTTCTTCCCGCCGAAGACCGAGGTCGCCGAGCAGCAGCTCTGGCGCGCGATCCGGCAGCTGGAGGCGCTCAAGCCGACATTCGTCTCCGTGACGTACGGCGCCGGCGGCTCGACCCGCGACACCACGGTGCGGATGACCGGCCGGGTCGCGGAGCAGACCTCGCTCACCCCCGTGGCGCACCTCACGGCGGTGAACCACTCCGTGGCCGAGCTGCGGCAGGTGATCGGCTCCTACGCCGGCGCGGGCGTGCGCAACGTGCTGGCGCTGCGCGGAGATCCGCCCGGCGACCCCAACGCGGAATGGGTCGCCCATCCCGACGGGCTGTCCCACACCGAGCAGCTCGTCCGGCTGGTGAAGTCGTCGGGTGACATGTGCGTGGGCGTCGCCGCCTTCCCCGAGCTGCACCCCCGGTCACCCGACGAGAAGACCGACACCGACTTCTTCGTGGCCAAGTGCCGGGCCGGGGCCGACTACGCGATCACCCAGATGTTCTTCTACCTCGAGGACTACCTCCGGCTCCGGGACCGGGCCGCCGCGCGGGGCTGCGACGTGCCGATCATCCCGGGCATCATGCCGGTCACCAGCCTGCGGGTAGTGGAGCGGGCCGTCGAACTGGGTCAGTGCAAGGTGCCGCCGGACTTCCTGGAGAACCTGCGCGCCGCCGACGCGAGGGGCGACAAGGCCGGGCTGCGCGAGATCGGCGTGACCTTCGCGGCGGAGCTGTCCCAGCGGCTGCTGGACGAAGGCGCGCCGGGCCTGCACTTCATCACGCTCAACTTCTCCAAGGCGACCCGGGAGATCTACGAGATGCTCGGCCTCGGGGACTCCGCCGACCGCGCCGCGTCCGGCCGGGCCGCCTCCGGGATCTGAACCCGCAGCGGAAGGGGCGCCCCCATCACCGCGTAGGGCGGCTCCCCGCCGGCGAACCGGAAATTGATCAGCAGGTCGGCGAACCCCACGCCCCGGTACAGCCGGCGGGCCTTGGACTCGGCGTCCTGCGTGGACAGCAGCGCGGTCCGCTCCGGGCGGTCGTCCAGCAGCCGCAGCAGCAGGGAGCGCCCGACGCCCGCGCCCTGGTGCGCCGGCATCACGTGCAGTTCGGCGACCTCGAAGGAATCATCGATCCACTCGGTCGCCGTCGCCCCGGCTGACCCGGTGGTAGCCAGGGCGAGCGCGCTGGAGACCATGTCGTGCCACCACTGGCCGTGCTCGCCGTGGAAGCCGTAGGTGAACCCGGCGACCTCGGCCCCGCCGTCCGCCGAGCGTGACGGGACCAGTGCCGCCAGGGCCCGGAAGCCCGGGCTGGCGGCGTGCCGGTCCAGGATCGAGTCCCGCCCGGTCAGCATGCGCTCGGGCGGGTTCATCGCCGCGGAGTACACGGCGACGAACGCGTCGATCGACTGCCGGAACTCGGCGGGGCCGAGCTCCGCGAACGTCACGTCCTGGAGCATCAGGCGCCCTGACGGCCGGGAGCCGCGCTTTCCGGAGCCGTGCTTCCTGGAGCCGTGCTTCCCGGAAACAAGGGCCCGTGGTCCAGCTTCGGCAGCACGTGCCGGGCGAACAGGTCGGCCTCGGCCTGGTGCGGGTAGCCGGACAGGATGAACGCTTCCATGCCCAGGTCCTGGTAGGCCTGGAGCTTGGCCAGCACCTGGTCCGGGTCGCCGACGATGGCCGCCCCGGCCCCGGAGCGGGCCCGGCCGATCCCGGTCCACAGGCCCTCCTCGATGAAGCCCTCGTCGTCGGAGGTATCGCGCAGCTCGTTCTGCCGGGCCACGCCGGCCGACCGGGTGTCCAGGGAGCGGGCAATGATCTTCGCGCCCTCATCATCGTCCAGGCGGGACAGCAGCCGCCGGGCAGCGGCCCGGGCCTCCGTCTCGGTTTCCCGCACGATCACGTGGGCCCGGTAGCCGAACCGCAGCGTTCGCCCGTGCCGGGCCGCCCGTTCCCGCATGTCCGCGATGACCGAGGCGACGCCGTCCATCGTGTCCGGCCACATCAGGAACACGTCGGCCGCCTGCGCCGCGACCTCGCGGGCGTTCTCGGAGATCCCCCCGAAGTAGAAGGGCGGGCACGTGCCGCCGGCGGCGGACGCGATCCGCGGCGGGTCCAGCGTCAGCGAGAAGAACTCGCCGCGCATGTCGACGCCCTTGCCGTCGAGCAGGTCCCGCAGGATGCGCATGATCTCGAGGGTCCGCCGGTACCGGGCCGCGGACTCCAGCTTCTCCTCGCCCGGGATGTCGGAGGAGATGATGTTGACGGTCAGGCGGCCGCCGAGCATCTGGTTGATCGTCGCGATCTGCCGCGCGAGCTGCGGCGGCCACATCTCGCCCATGCGCGCCGCCACCAGCAGCTGCATTCGCCGTAGCTGCGGTGCGATCGCCGCCGCGAACGCGATCGAGTCGATGCCCATCGCGTAGCCCGACGGCAGGAGCAGGTTGTCGTAGCCCGCCGACTCCGCGGTGAGCGCGATGTTCCGGCAGTGTTCCCAGCTGGACTGCAGGGCCGGATCCGCCACCCCCAGGAACTCGTAGTCGTCATCGCACAACGCGGAAAACCAGGAGACCTCTGCGCTCATACCCCGACCCTACAGCGAGTGAGCAATCCCATGTCCTCCGGAATGTCATACCCCCGGAGTAGCGTCGGCGCTGTCTTCAAAACACAGAACGGGAGTCGAAGGACTCTGGACATTAGAGCGAATCTGTGTTCGAATATGGAGCGTGGCAAATCCGTCCGCCGAAAGGAGCGGATCATGGCGAGCACACTCATACCGGCCGCGACGTCGGCCGGGCCGAGGCCCCGGGTTTCCCCCACGGCGGTGAAGCTGCTGGAGAACGCCCGGCGCGAACTGGCGGAGGCGGCCGCTGAGACGAGGCCCTCGATCCGTTACATCTGCGCCCACATCGCCGGGCTGCGGGCGGCCGCCGCCATCGTCGCCGCCCGTGATCCGGGCGCCGGGACGCGGCGGCGCGGGCCGCGCAGCGTCTGGGAACTGCTGCCGCAGGTCGAGCCCGCGCTGACCGAGTGGGCGGCGTTCTTCGCGGCGAGCGCGTCCAAGCGGGCGGCGGCCGAGGCGGGCCTGGCCCGCGCGGTGTCCGCGTCCGAGGCCGAGGACCTGCTCCGGGACGCAGCGACTTTCCTGGCGGTCACTGAGCAGACGCTGTGGGCCGACAGCCAGCTGCCGCTGCGTCCCGCCAGCTAGCGTCCGGCCCCTTCAACGACAATGCCGCCCACCCGGGGCGGCCAGGAGGGCCATGCCGGGTGGGCGGCGTCGATGCCGGTAACGCTCATCCGGCCGGGTCGGGCCGGCCGGTCTCGGGGGAGAGGAGCGCTAGAACGACTCGATGGTGGTGCTGCGGGCGTCGGCGTCCAGCACGCCCCAGCTGATGAGCTCTTCGGTCAGGTCGGCGGGCGACTTGTCGTAGATGACCGCGAGCGAGCGCAGGTCCTCATGCCGCACCGACAGCACCCGGCCGTTGTAGTCACCGCGCTGCGCCTGGATCGTGGCGACGTAGCGGGCCAGCGGGCCCACCTTCTCCTTCGGCAGCTGGTTCATGCGCTCAAGGTCGATCACGAGCTTGGGGGCCGTCGCGATCGGGGTCGGGGCAGCGTCGCCCGGCAGGAGCTCCGAGACCGGAACGCCGTAGAATTCGGCGAGCTCGGCGAGCTTCTGGACCGTAACCGACCGGTCTCCACGCTCGTAGGAACCGACGACGACGGCCTTCCACCGGCCGCGGGACTTCTCCTCAACCCCGTGCAGGGACAGGCCCTGCTGGGTGCGGATGGCGCGGAGTCTCGCGCCCAGGGTCTTAGCGTATTCAGATGGCATTTTTCCTCGGTTTCCCGGCCAGTCGTCGCTTACGGTAACGGTTACGCACAGTGACGGTAGGCGGCGAGGGCGACAAGGTCAAGCCGAATGGCAAAAACTGGTTGAACTCGCCCGGTAACCGGCTTTGCCCTCCCGGATGCCTATGTACCCTCCCCGGTTATGGCGCAACCCCTGGTGACATTGGCTTTCCCGTGTCCGGCGCCGGCCGGCGCGCGCCGCGCCGACGGTGTCGGAACGTTATGTTCCGCTATGTCCAATGTGACGCATATCACAATTTAGGTGATCACTATATGGGGTCGCTCACGCCGCTGCAGCCGCTTGGGATGCCTGGTCAGCGCCCTGATACGGTTACTCGCGTTAGGCATCCTTTAAGGACCGTCCCGTGAGACGGGGAAGGAGGTCGTTGCTGGTGTGCGCGATGAAGCCCGAGCAACGTTACGAAGCGCGATCCGGACCGGGCGGCTCGGGCGGCTGGAAGGCCGTCCTGACTCCCGAGGAGATCCGCCGGGCCCTGAGCCGTATCGCTCACGAGATCCTGGAGCGAACGCACGGCGGAGAGGGGGTCGTGCTGCTCGGCATTCCCACCCGCGGGGTTCCGCTCGCGGCCAGGCTCGCCGCCCGCATCGGGGAGTTCGAAGGTTCCGAGGTCGCCCACGGCTCGCTCGACGTGACCATGCACCGCGATGACCTGAGGCTGCGTCCCGCCCGGGCCCTTCAGCGGACCGAGGTCCCGCCGGACGGCGTGGACGGGAAGACCGTGGTCCTCGTCGATGACGTCCTGTACTCCGGCCGGACCATCCGGGCCGCCCTCGAGGCGCTCAACGAACTCGGCCGCCCCCGCGGCGTTCAGCTCGCCGTCCTGGTAGACCGGGGCCACCGCGAGCTTCCCATCCGGGCGGACTACGTCGGCAAGAACCTCCCGACGGCCCAGCGCGAGATGGTGCGGGTGCTGCTGGAGGAGACCGACGGCGCCGATTCCGTGGTCCTCGGGCAGCAGGCCGCGGGCGAAGAGGCGGATCCCCGGTGAAGCGGCACCTGATCTCGGCGGCCGACCTGAGCCGCGAGGACGCGATCGAGATCCTGGACACCGCCGCGGAGCTGGCCAGCGTGTCGTCGCGGCCGATCCGGAAGCTGCCGACCCTGCGGGGCCGCACGGTGGTCAACCTCTTCTACGAGGACTCGACCCGGACCCGCACCTCGTTCGAGGCGGCGGCCAAGCGGCTGTCCGCCGACGTGATCAACTTCTCGGCCAAGGGGTCGAGCGTGGCCAAGGGCGAGAGCCTGAAGGACACGGCCCTGACCCTGGAGGCGATGGGCGCCGACGCGATCGTCATCCGGCACGGAGCCTCCGGGGCGCCGCACCGGCTGGCGGAGTGGGTCACCGGCAGCGTGATCAACGCGGGCGACGGGACCCACGAGCATCCCACGCAGGCGCTGCTCGACGCGTTCACCATCCGCCAGCGCCTCGGAGGCCCCCAGCAGGACGGCGACGGCCACCGGGGAACCGGCCTGGACGGGCTCCGGGTCACGATCGTGGGAGACGTGCTGCACAGCCGCGTGGCCCGTTCCGACGTGCTGCTGCTGTCCACGCTCGGCGCCGAGGTGACGCTGGTCGCGCCGCCCACGCTGATGCCGTACGCGGTCAGCACCTGGCCGTGCGAGATCAGCTACGACCTGGACCGTGAGCTGCCCAAGAGCGACGTCGTGATGATGCTCCGCGTCCAGCGGGAGCGCATGACGGCCGCCTACTTCCCGACCGTGCGGGAGTACCGCCGCCGGTACGGGCTCGACGTCGGGAGGATGGCCCTGATGCCCTCCCGCGCGATCGTCATGCACCCGGGACCGATGAACCGCGGAGTGGAGATCGCGGCCGACGTCGCGGACTCGTCCCGCTCGACGATCGTGGAGCAGGTGGGCAACGGAGTGACCGCGCGGATGGCGGTCCTTTACCTGATGCTGGGCGGGGCGGAGGAGAACTCGTGAGTGATAACAGCAACGTCTATCTGATCCGGGGAGCCCGGGTCCTCGGCGGAGACCCGGGGGACATCCTTATCCGGAACGGTGTCATCGAGGCCGTCGGCCCGGACCTGGAGGCCGGGGGCGCCCAGAAGATCGACGCCGCGGGCCTGATCGCCCTGCCGGGCCTGGTCGACCTGCACACCCACCTGCGCGAGCCGGGCCGCGAGGACGCCGAGACCGTGGAGACCGGCACCCGAGCGGCCGCCCTGGGCGGGTTCACGGCGGTGCACGCGATGGCCAACACCGAGCCGGTCGCCGACACCGCGGGCGTGGTCGAGCAGGTGTGGCGGCTGGGCCAGCAGGCCGGGTACGCGGACGTGCGGCCCGTCGGCGCCGTGACCGTCGGGATCGCGGGCAAGAACCTGGCCGAGCTCGGCGCGATGACCGACTCCGCCGCTCATGTCACCATGTTCTCCGACGACGGGCACTGCGTCAGCGACCCGCTGCTGATGCGCCGGGCCCTGGAGTACGTGAAGGCGTTCGGCGGAGTGATCGCGCAGCACGCGCAGGAGCCGAGGCTCACCGAGGGCGCCCAGCTGAACGAGGGGGAGGTCGCCTCGCGCCTCGGCCTGGCCGGCTGGCCGGCCGCCGCCGAGGAGGCGATCATCGCCCGGGACTGCCTGCTGGCCGCCCATACCGGCTCCCGGCTGCACGTCTGCCACGTGTCCACGGCGGGCTCGGTGGAGATCATCCGCTGGGCCAAGTCGAAGGGGTGGCAGGTCACGGCCGAGGTGACCCCGCACCACCTGTTCCTCACCGACGAGCGGGCCGAGAACTACGACACCGTGTTCAAGGTCAACCCGCCGCTGCGCACGAGGCAGGACGTCGAGGCGGTCCGGGAAGGCCTCGCGGACGGCACCATCGACGCGGTCGCCACCGACCACGCCCCGCACCCGGTCGAGGCCAAGGAGGCCGAGTGGGCCGAGGCCGCGATGGGCATGACCGGCCTGGAGACGGCGCTGCGGGTGGTGCAGGAGGCCATGGTGGACACCGGGCTGCTCGACTGGGCCGGAGTCGCGGACCGGATGTCGGTCCGCCCGGCGCGCATCGGCGGCAGCGAGAAGCTCGGCCACGGCGTTTCCATCGCGGAAGGCGCCCCGGCCAACCTCATGCTCTACGACGCCAGCGCCGGGAGCGAAGCGGTGGACCCGAAGACGCACGCGTCCAAGAGCCGCAACAGCCCCTTCGCGGGGCTGCCGCTGCCGGGCCGGGTCTACGCCACGTTCCTGCGGGGCGTGCCGACAGTTCTTGACGGGAAGGTAACCAAATGACCAACGACGCGCTGCTCGTCCTGGAGGACGGCACGACGCTGCGCGGCACCGCGTACGGGGCCCCCGGCGAGAGCTTCGGCGAGATGGTGTTCAACACCGG
>WRBL01000026.1 GCA_009784565.1 Streptosporangiales bacterium
ACGCCCTACTTTCGTCCTCGGCGCTGGCGCGCCTCCGGGCGAAAGCAGGTTGTTATCGGATAAGACCTGGCAAGTACGTAGGCGGGTGACTGGGCGGACATGGCTAGGAAGTCGGCCGGAGCGCGGCTTATCTGAACGTCTCTCCGGAACCGGGGCCACGGGGAAAAGACTTGTATGCGTATCGGCCCGGCCGGAGGAAAGGCCGCACCCGCGGGATCTGCCCGCCACGCGGATAAGCCGTTGGCGCGTTTCTGCGGAAACGCGCCGCGTACTTGCGCGGGCGGTTCGTTAGTCACGGCAGTCGAACGTGATCATGTCGTGGCCCGCGGCCGGGCGGTTAGCGGTCGGCCGAAGTGGCGCGGGCCGCGCGCAGGGCCTCGCGGAAGCCGATCTTCGGGCCGGTCTTCAGGATCGAGCTGGTGTAGATCCGTGCCGCCAGCCGGGCCATCCAGACGGTGCCCGCCGCGCAGATCACCATGGACACGATGAGCTGCCAGGCCGGGACGTCCCCGGCCGCGTACAGCACGGTCATCGCGATCGGCGCGGTCGGCGGCAGGAAGCCGAGGACGTGGTAGAAAACGTTCGCGTGCGGGGAGTACAGGACCGTGTAGGAAAGGGCGTAGGCGATGATGAGCGGGAGCTGTACCGGCAGGACGGTGGCGCCCACGTCCGACTGCCGGGACACGAGCGACCCGGCCGCCGCGTACGCGGTGCAGTAGAAGCTATAGCCCAGCACCATGAACACGCCGCCGCCGATGACCACGCCCAGCTCGGCGCCATGCACCAGATCCGAGCCGACCGCGAACCCGGCGATGACGAATACCGCCACCATCGCCGCGGCCTGCGCCAGGGCGAGCGCGCCGATCCCGATCACCTTGCCGAGGAGAAGCTGCACGGGGCGGACCGAGGACAGCAGGACCTCGATGACGCGGCTGCCCTTCTCCTCGCCGATGCCCTGCGCGATCTGCTGACCGTAGACGCTGATCAGGATCCACACGATGATCACGACGGCGAGGCCGGTCAGCCGGGATGACAGCGGCGTCGAGGGCGGCTCGAGCCCGCGCACCGGCAGCGCGATCCCGCGGGAGACCGCGCCCGCCGCGCCGGGCACGGTCTGGATCAGCCGGTTGAGCCCGCCGAGCTGCGCCAGCGTGCCGACGACGCCCGACTCCCCGCCGAACGGCACCTGCTTGACGATGATCTCCCGGCCGGAGACCAGCGCCGCGTCGATCCGGCCGGCGCGCAGCGCCGCCTCGGCCGCCGTCTGACTGGGCTCGGGAACCTGAGTGGCCTTGCCCCGGGACACGAGCGCGGCCTTGTCGATGAGGATGGGTGTGGAACGGCTGCCGCCGACCACTCCGATCTTCGTCGGCTTGCCGGGTCCGGACAGAACGGCCGGCAGCACCACCGCCAGCGCGACCGCGACCAGCAGGATGGCGATCGTGATCACGAAGGCCCTGGACTTGCCCCGGACGCGGATCTCCCGGCGGGCGATCAGCCAGATCATCCGCCCCGGGCTCACAGCGTCGCCTCCGCGGGCCCCGCCGCGTGCTCGGCCTCGGCCTGCCCGACCGACGCTCCCGTCGCGAGGCGGAACACCTCCGACAGCGACCGGTCCTCGAAAGCGAAATGCTCGACTCGCCCGGCGGCCCGGGCGAGATCCAGGATCGGCTGGGAGCCCTCCGGGGACGGGACGGAGATCTCCGCGGTACCGTCCGCACGCACCGTGTCCGGTGTTCCCGCCGAACCGAGATCCGCTGCCCAGGCGGCGGCGCGGTCGCCCGCCACCCGGACCACGAGCCGGGGGCGGTCACCTCGGCGCAGGTCCGCGACCGGGCCGGAGGCGACGAGGCGGCCCCGGTGGATGATCGCCACCGACTGGCAGATGTCCTCGACGAGGTCAAGCTGGTGGCTGGAGAAAAGAACCGTGACGCCCGCCGCGGCCCGCTCGGCGAGCACTGCGCTCATGGCGTCGATGCCGCCCGGATCGAGTCCGGAGAACGGCTCGTCGAGGACGAGCAGCTCCGGGTCGTGGACCAGCGCGACGGCGAGCTGGGCCCGCTGCTGGTTGCCGTGGGACAGGGCGTCGATCCGGGTGCGCTCCCGGCTGGCCAGGCCGAGGCGCTCGATCCAGTACCGCGCGGCCCGGGCGGCCGAGGCGGCGCTCAGGCCGTGCAGTTCGGCGAAGTACGTGACCTGGTCCAGCAGTTCCATAGTCGGGTACAGTCCGCGCTCTTCGGGCATGTAGCCGAAGGTCCGGCGGGCGGCCGCGTCGACCGGCCTGCCGCGCCAGCGGATCTGCCCGGAGTCCAGGGCGGTGACACCGAAGATGGCCCGCATCGTGGTGGTCTTGCCCGAGCCGTTGGGACCCAGGAACCCGAAGAGCTCGCCGGCCCGGACGCCGAATGTCAGTCCGTCGAGCGCGGTGACGGTGTCGTAGCGGCGGCGGAGGCCGTCGATCTCCAGCTCCGGGCTGTCCATACTCCAAGAAATATCATCAGCCGGGGCGTTCCCAGGCAACGATGTCGCCGGCCGGGTGGCGGGTGAAGTCGGGCAGCTGGGTGAGAGCCCGCTCCTCGCCGCCAGGCGTGTAGGTCACGATCAGGCGGAGCGTCCGCCAGCCGGTGTTCATCGTGGAGTGCAGGGTGTCCATCGGTATATAGACGGTGTCGCCCTCGGCGATGGGGAACTCCTCGTCGGCGACGGTCTGGGTGCCGGTCCCGGAGATGACGTAGATCAGCTCATCGGCGTTCTCGTGCAGGTGTACCGCGTGCCCCTGCCCCGGGTTGATGATGACCTCGCCCTGGGAGTTCGCCGCGCCCGGGATCGTCACCGGGGAGACGAACCACTTCATGGTTCCCCATTCGAAGCTGAACGTCTCGACGTCGGCGGGCGTGATGCGCGTGACGGCCATGATCTGGATCCTCCCGTTTAGCTGATGGACAGTTCGGTGAACGCCCGCACCTGGGCGGTGAGCGCGCGCTCGGTGGGCAGCCGCTCCATCGACGACGCGCCGAAGAATCCGCACACGCCGTTGGTGCGGGACAGGACGTAGGCGGCGTCCCCGGGTTCGGCGATCGGGCCGCCGTGGCAGAGCACCAGGATGTCGGGGTTGACGGCGACCGCCGCGTCCCGCATCTCCTGGACCCGGCCGACCGCCTCGTCGAGGGTGAGGGCGGTCCGGGCGCCGATGGAACCGGAGGTGGTCAGCCCCATGTGGGGGACGAGCACGTCGGCCCCGGCCGCCGCCATCTGCTCGGCCTGCCCCGGGTCGAACACGTACGGGCAGGTCACCAGGTTCCGCTCGGCGGCGAGGCGGATCATCTCCGCCTCGGCGTCGTACGACATCCCGGTCTCCTCCAGGTTCTGGCGGAACACCCCGTCGATGAGCCCGACCGTGGGGAAGTTCTGCACCCCGGAGAAGCCGGCGGCGGCCAGCTGGTCCAGGAACCGGGGCATGAGCCGGAACGGGTCCGTGCCGCACACGCCCGCCAGGACCGGAGCGTCCCGCACGACGGGCAGCACCTCGCCCGCCATGTCCATGACGATCGCGTTCGCGTCGCCGTAGGGCATCAGCCCCGCGAGGGAGCCGCGCCCGGCCATCCGGTAGCGACCGGAGTTGTAGATGATGATCAGGTCCGCGCCGCCGCCCTCGGCGCACTTGGCCGACAACCCGGTCCCGGCGCCCGCGCCGATGACCGGCTTCCCGTCCTTGACCTTCGCGCGCAGTCGCCGAAGCACCTCGTCGCGGTCCACCTTCAGCTCCCTTCGGTGATCATCTGGTGCAGGCGGTCAGCCATCGCGGTGGCGAACACCGGGTCGTTGACGTTGGCGTCCATCCGGTGCAGTACCCGCCCGGCCCCCTTCAGTTCCCGTTCTACCGCGACCCGGCAGGCCTCGTCGGCACCGGCGTCCCGGAACGGCTGCCCGTCGGCGTCCAGCGCGCTGACCCCGCGGTCGGGCCAGAACACCTCGGTGGGCCCGGCCGCCCCGGCGGCCTTGCGGCCCACCCGGGCGCCCAGTTCGGCCATCTCCTCCGCGGTGGTCCGCATCAGGGTGACGGTCGGGTTGTGCTCGAAGAACAGCCGGCCGGAGAACCGTTCCGGCACCGTGTCCGGCGGCCCGAAGTTCACCATGTCGAGGGCACCCGGCGCGATGACCTGCGGCAGCCCGGCCGCCCCGGCGGCGGTCAGGCGGGAAGGGCCGGCCGACAGGACGCCGCCGACCAGGTCGTCGGCCAGTTCGGTCGTGGTCAGGTCCAGGACGCCGTCGACCAGTCCCTCGTCCGCGAGTCCCTCGAGGGCGCGCCCGCCGGCCCCGGTGGCGTGGAAGACGAGGACCTCGTAGCCGAGTTCGGTGAGGCGTTCCTTCGCGGTCTCGACCGCCGGGGTGGTCACGCCGAACATGCTGGCGGCGATGAGCGGCCGGTCGTCGGTGCCGGGCACGGGCTGGGTCTGGACGGTCACCATGCCGGCCATCGCCGCGGCGGCGTTGCCGAGCACCAGCCGGGAGATCCGGTTCAGTCCCGCGACGTCGGTCACCGAGTACAGGACGAAGACGTCCTTGGCGCCCACGTACGGGGACACGTCGCCGGAGCCCATGGTGGAGACGAGCAGCTTGGGCAGCCCTATCGGCAGTGCCGCGAACACCTGGGCCGCGATGGAGGACCCGCCGGAGCCGCCCGCCGCGAGCACGCCGCCGGCCTGCCCCCGGGCGACGAGATCCCTGACGACGCCGGCGGCGCCCCGCCCCATCGCGGTCACGGCGTGGCCCCGGTCTCCGGTGGCGCGAAGCTGCGCCCGGCTGGTCCCGGCGGCCGCGGCGACCGTGTCGCCGTCAATGTCCGGCCTCAGCCCGTCCGGCTCCCCGGTCCCGGCGTCCACCACGATGACGTCCGCCCCGCCGGCCCGGAGCCGTTGCGAGAGAAACGCGAAGTCCGCGCCCTTGGTGTCCAGCGTTCCGACCAGAGCGACCGCCGCCATTGGCATCCTCCCCGGGTTAGGGTCCTCACTGTCGAGCAAACACCTCTGCGGGCGCTCCTGTGAAGGGGGAGGCGGGTCCCCTGGGATCCGGGCGCCGGACGATCCCCGTGAGAGAAGGATTTTTCACTGTGCATCCCGCCTGCGGACTTCTTAACGGTTCCTGTAGGATCGTCGCGGTTTGAGTTCCAAGGCTCAGCTGACGAGGGGCCTGGCCGCTGTCTCCGTAATAGCGAAAAGGACCGCATGACGACACAGCGGGAACATGAAAAAGCCGCGGCCGCCGCGGAATCCAGCCGGATCCGGCGGACGCCCGGACCGCTGCTGACCGGCCTCATCGCGGTCGCCGCGGCGGCGGTCTTCGCGGGAGCGCGCTGGGCCACCTGGGCCCGCGGCAACATCGCCAACTTCATCCTGGTGGGCCGGCACTTCTCGATCGCCTCCCAGGTTCTCCCGGGCATCCCCGTGCAGCCCACGTACGGCTACGACGGGCAGTGGTACTACCGGCTCGCGCTGGACCCCGCCAACCTGTCCCGGGTCGCCTACGGCATCCGGATCGACCGCGGCTACCGGTACATGCGGATCGGGTACCCGGCGCTCACCTGGCTGCTGTCGGCTGGGCGGCACGCGCTCGTTCCCTACACGCTGGTGGCGGTCAACGTCCTCGCCGTCGGCGCGCTGGGCTACTTCGGGGCCCTGTTCGCCCGGCGCTACGGCCGGAGCCCGCTGTGGGGGCTGCTGCTGCCCGCCTACTTCGGCCTGCTCACGAGCGTCTCCCGGGACACCGCGGAACCGCTGGCCGTCGCGTGCCTGCTGGCGGGCCTGCTCGCCCTCCGTGCCCGCCGCCCGGTCGTCGCCGGCCTGCTGCTCGCCTTCGGGGCGCTGACCCGGGAGACCACCATGGCCGCCGTGGCCGCGATCGCCATCGTCCGGGTCGCCGGGATGATCCGGGACCGGCGCTGGCCCGGCCGCGAGGACCTCGCGTGGGTGCTGCCCTCCGCGGTGTTCGCCGCCTGGGAAGCCGCGGCCTACGCCATTACGGGCGTGTTCCCGCTGATGGCCGACAAGGACCAGAACGCCGGAATGCCGTTCCTGGCCCCGGTGCAGGCACTGGTCTCCAACCTCGGCCACCTGAGCCTCAACCCCGCCGATCAGGTCGACGTGTGGATGCTCGAGTTCGCCATCCTCGTGTTCTGCGTCGTCGCGGCACTCGCCCTGCTGCGGCGGAGCGAGGTCCCGGTCTGCGAGAAGCTAGCCTTTGTCCTGTACATCATCGTGATCTGCGCCGTGACTCCCAGTACCTGGTCCAGCCTGGACGCCGACCTGCGCTCGTTCATCGAGGTCTACCTGCTCGCGGTGATCGTCCTGCTGGGCGTCCCCGCCGGGCGGCTGGGACGCCGCCTGTCCTGGCTGCTGCCGGTCCTCGGGGTCGTGCTGGTCCCGGCGATCATCCTCGTCACTCAGCGCAGACTGACGATCTCATAACGTGAGATGCGTGCGGCTTGAGGCGCGCGCGAGACGGGAAGGCTCATGCTGCTGAGTGATCGGAGGATCAGCAGTGGCGGGAGTGACGGCGGTTGACTGGGGGATCCTGCTCGCCGTCGTGGTGGCGCTGTTCGGGGTAGACCTGCTCCTGGCGACGGTGCGGCCCCACGCGGTGGGGTTCGGGGAGGCGGCGGCCTGGTCGGTGTTCTTCGTGGCGGCCGGGGTCGGGTTCGGCCTGCTCCTGGCGGCTCGCTACGGCTGGGGGCCCGGCGGGCAGTTCTTCACTGGCTACATTATCGAGAAGAGCCTGTCGGTCGACAACCTCTTCGTCTTCGTCATCATCATGTCGGCGTTCGCCGTGCCCCGGGAGCACCAGCAGCGGGTGCTGATCTTCGGGATCATCACCTCGCTGGCGCTTCGGTCCGTCTTCATCGCCATCGGCGCGGTGCTGCTGTCCGCGCTGTCGTTCATGTTCGTCATTTTCGGCCTCGTCCTGCTCTGGGCCGCCGTCCAGATGTTCAGGAACCGGAACGCCGATCCCGATGTCTCGGGCAGCCCGCTGGTCCGCGTCGCGCGGCGGGTCCTGCCGGTCACCGAGACCTTCGACGGCGGGCGGCTGGTCACCCGCGACGCGTCCCGGGCCGGGCGGGTCGTCACGCCGCTGTTCCTCGTCTTCATCGCCATCGGCGGCACGGACGTGATGTTCGCGCTGGACTCGATTCCGGCGGTGTTCGGCGTGACCGATGAGGGATACATCGTTTTCGCGGCTAACGCGTTTTCCCTGCTTGGCCTGCGAGCGCTGTTCTTCCTGGTGACCGGGCTGCTGGACCGGCTGGTGTACCTGTCGGCCGGGCTCGCGGTCATCCTCGCGTTCATCGGCGTCAAGCTGATCCTGGAGTGGGCCCACGGTATCTCCCGCGCGATTCCCGAGATCAGCACTGCCTGGTCGCTGGCTGTCATCGCGGGAGTCCTCGTCATCACCATCGTGGCGAGCCTGGTCAAGTCCCGGCGAGACCCCGGCGCGAAGGCCCACGCCGGAGTCGTCATCGGGATGCCCGCCGAGAAGACCGGGAGGACGGACGACGGAGGCTTAGACCGGGACGACCTCGCGGCCGCCCTTGAGGACGTCGGTCCACTCCTTGAAACGCTCCCACTCGCCGTCGGCGAGCAGTTCAGCCTGACGAGGCCAGGTGGCGGGATCGTGGATCTGGAAGTGCGGCCCGGCGGCGTGCAGGATGTCGTGCAGCGTCGCCACGTCCGTGCCGGCCAGTTCGCGCCACGTGCGGATGTTCTCGGCGTGGAGCAGCCCCCGGATCTTCGGGCCGATGCCCTCGACGACCGCGATGTCATCGGGTTTGACGGAGTGACCGAGAACGGCGATGGCCTCGCTCATGTCCGGCGCCGGGGGCCCGGAGGGCGCGGCCGGCGCGGCGGCCGTTTCCAGCCGGGCGACGAGGGCCTCCAGTTCCGGGATCCCGGCCACCTGGCTTTCGAGTTCGGCGATCCGGGTCCGCATGGCTTCCTTCTTCTGGAACCAGTCCCGGAAAATCAGCCAGATAATCGCCACCGCGAGCCCGATCGTCAGAAGCCACCACGGCCAGGTCATCATGAGGAAATAGACCACTGAGCTCAGCTCCCTTGCACGGTGAATTCAATGCGGCGGTTCGCGGCCCGTCCCGCGGCGGTCGCGTTGGTCGCGACCGGATCTTCGGCGCCGTACCCGGCGGCGGCCAGGCGGCTGGCGGAGACGCCGTGCGCCGCCAGGTAGTCGCGGGTCGCGCTGGCCCGGGCCAGGCTGAGAGCCTGGTTCACCGCAGCCGGACCCGAATCGTCGGTGTAGCCCGCGATCCTTACCCGGAGACCGGGTTCCCGGGCCAGCATCGAGGCCACGCGGCTCAGCGCGGCCGCCGACCGCGGGGTCAGGCTGGTGCTGCCGGTGGCGAAGGTGACGCCGCCGGTCCCGAGGACCCCGCGGATCCGCGCCTCGATGCCCGCCGGAGACGGGGATGACGGGGCCGCGGGCGGCACGGAGGCCGCCGGAACGCTGGAGCAGGGCGCGCCGCCGGCGCAGACGTAGGTGACGGTGTGGACCGCGCCGGCGTGCGGCATGGCCCGCACGGCCGCCAGCGCCGGAGCCCGGGACGATGAGCGGCCTCGCAGGGTCAGGCTGGCCCAGTCGGAATGGACCGAGACCCCCGCGACGTCCTTCGACGCCAGCGCGGTCCGGGCCGAGCCTGCCAGCCCCGTGTCCACCGCGGCTTTCATGAAAGGAACGAAAATGCCCGCTAGCGCGAGGGCCGCCCCGGCGGTGGCCGACAATAGGCAACGGCGATTCATGCACTCCCCAGGATTGATCCGCCGCGGGCTCCCGTCATTCGCGGGATTTCACCAGAAAGCAGCGTGATCGTCCGAGAGGCTATCGGGATCTGAAGGGATCTGTCGCCTCTACGGCGAATCTGGTGAAACAATGGGGTTCGTGACAGTCGCATCGGGGGATATCGACGGAGTTCCGGCGTTCTGGCAGGCGGAGCCCGGCGGGGCCTCCCGGCCCGGTACGTACACGGCGGGGCTGGTGTTCCGGACCGGGATGGCCGACGAGACCCTGGCCACGCGGGGCGTCACGCACCTGCTGGAGCACCTCGCCTTGTATCCGCTGCACGTGGACGCGGCCCGCCACGTCAACGGGCAGACCGGCCAGCTCACCACGACCTTCCTGACCCGCGGCGACGCCGGCGAGGTGGCGGGGTTCTTCAAGGCGCTGTGCGCGAGCCTGCGGAATCTTCCCGGCGACCGGATCGAGAAGGAGAAACAGGTCCTGCGCATCGAGGCGTCCGAGCGCGACTCCTCGATCCTCCAGCCGCTGCTGCGCCACCGGTACGGCGCGGAAGGGTACGGCCTCGCCGGGTTCCCGGAGCTGGGTCTCGGCGCCGTCGACGCCTCCGGCTTGGAAGCCTGGGCGGCGCGCGGATTCACCCGCGGCAACGCCGCGCTCTGGATCACCGGCGGTGCCCCGCCCGCCGGCCTGCGCCTGGACCTGCCCGACGGGGAACGGAGCCCGGCGCCGGACGCGCCGGTCACGATCCGTTCCACCCCCGCGTACTTCAACACGAACGTGGCCGGGCCCGCCTTCCACGGCCTGGTGGAACGCTCGACCGCCGCCACGGTCTACGCGACGGTCCTGTCCGGGATCCTGACCGACGAACTCCGGTACAAGCAGGCGCTCACGTACACCCCGGAGGTCTCCTACACGGTGCGGGACGGCCGGTACGCGCATATCCTGGCCATGGCCGCCGGCACGAGGGAGTCGGTGTCGGTGCTAACCGCCGAATTCCTCCGGATCCTGTCCCGGCTCCGGGATCAGCCCGCCGACGCCGACAAGGTCCGCGAGGTAACGGAACGGCTGGCGGCGCAGTGGGATAACCCGGACCCGGCGGCGGCCGCGAGCCTTGTGAGGCGAGCCGCGCAGAACGAGCTGCTCGGCTACCAGTCCCGGGAACCGGAGGAACGCCGACGGGAACTGGCCGCGCTGTCACCCGGTGACCTGCACCGCGTGGCGGAGGAGGCGTTCGCCAACGGGGCCTTCGCGCTGCCCCGGCGTCAGAAGTCCTTCATCGCGGGCCTTCCGCACATCCCGTGGACCCGGGCGGAGCCCGTCACCGGCCGGGACGTGCCGAGCGCCGACGCGCCGTTCGTCGCGATCCGCCTCATCGTGGGCGCCGAGGGCGTGAGCGTCCGCCAGGGGACGCAGTCCCTGACCGTCCGGTTCGCCGACTGCGCGGCCCTGATGGTCCGGCCCGACGGCGCCCGGAGGCTCATCGGGCTCGACGCGCTCGAAGTGCCGGTCGAGCCCACGATGTGGCGGCTGAAGCCGGACGAGATCTCCCGCATCGACGCGGCCGTCCCGCGGGACCGTCATGTCCGGGCGCCCTACCGGGAACCGGAGACGATCCCGCGTCCCGGCACGCCCCCGTGGATGCGGCTGGCCGGGCGGCTGGCCGGCAACGTGTACCTGGCCGCCGCCGTCACCGCGGTCATCGTCCTCGGGATCCCGCTGCTCATCGGCCAGTTCTCGCCGGTGGCGGGGTTCATCGCGGCCCTCTGTCTCGCCCTGCCCCTCCTGACCGGCCTGGGCGCCCGCAAGACGCTGCGCGTCCTCCTGTGGCGGGCCGCCGCGAAGCGGACCGAAGGAGTGGGGGATCCGCCGGACACGGGCTGAGCGGCTTGCGGGCGTTGACAGCTAGAACACGTTCTCCTATGACTGATTAAAAGGCCGGCCCGGCCGGCAGGAAACATAGCCCGGAGAACGCAGAGGTGCATACCGCGATGCCCCCGCAGTCCGCCTCCCGAGAGTTCCATCCGCACCGCGCCCGCCGCGATCCCGCCGAGATGAGCCGGCGGCTCGCCCGCTGGCTGTCCGCCGTGCCGCCCCAGGGCGGCTCCGCTCCCGAGGTCACGGTCAGCGGGACCGGTGACAGCGAGGGCAACGGAGTGTCGAGCGTGACCGTTCCGGTCCACGTGAAGTGGCCCGGGCCCAAGTCCGGAGAAGCGGACTACGTCATGCGGATGGCGCCAGTCGCCGCCGACGTGCCCGTCTTCCGGACCTACTTCCTGCAGGACCAGTTCGAGGTCATGAGGCTGGTCGGAGAGCTCAGCGGCGTTCCGGTGCCGAAGGTCCGGTGGCTGGAGCCGTCTGGCAGCGTCCTGGGGCGGCCCTTCTTCCTGATGGACGCCGTCGACGGCCAGGTCCCGGGCGACATGCCGCCCTACAACCTGGGCGACAGCTGGCTCTTCGACGCCTCCGCCGCCGACCAGCGGCGGCTCCAGGAAGCCAGCGTGGCCGTCGTGGCCGACCTGCACCGGATTCCCGACGCCGTCGGCCGGTTCGGCTTCCTGCTGCCGAGGTTCGAGAAGGAGACGCCGCTGCGCCGCCACCTGGCCTGGGCCTGGGACTGGTACTGGTTCGCGGCCGGGGACTCCGGCCGGTCACCGCTGGTGGAGAGGGCCCTTACCTGGCTGGAGCGGCACTGCCCCCGCGAAACCGAGGACCCCGTCCTGTGCTGGGGCGACGCCCGCATCGGCAACATCCTCTACACCGACTTCACCCCGGCGGGCGTGCTCGACTGGGAGATGGCCTCGATCGGTCCCCGGCAGCTCGACCTGGCCTGGATGATTTCCGCGCACGGGGTGTTCGAGTACCTCGCCGGAGCTCTGGGCCTGCCCGGCATGCCGTCCTTCCTCCGGCAGGAAGACGTCGTCGCCAGCTACGAAGAGAGAACCGGTCGCCCGGTCGGCGACCTGAGCTGGTACCTCCTGTACGCCGCCGCCCAGTGGGCGATCGTCTTCCTGCGCACCGGCGCGAGCCAGGTGCACTTCGGCGAAAGGGATCGTCCGGCCGACACCGACGAGCTGATCTACCATCGCGGGCTGCTGGAGCGGCTCGTCGAGGAAGCGGGAGCGTGACCATGAACCCGATCGGGCCGCTGGATGAGTACCCGCTCCACCAGGTCCCGCTGCCCATGGCGTGGACCGGGACGGGGGAACGCAACTTCTACGACCGCTGCTACCTCAACGCCCACGACGGCACCGGGAACGTCTTCTTCATCACCGGTCTGGGTTACTACCCGAACCTCGGCGTCAAGGACGCGTTCGCCCTCCTGCGCCGCCGCGGCGACAACCCGGAAGGCACCCAGACCGCCGTCCACCTCTCCGACGAGATCGGCGACGAGCGGCTGAACCAGTTCGTCGGCGCCTACCGGATCGAGGTGACCGAACCGCTGCGCCGCCTCCGCCTCATCCTGGAGGAGACCGAGGGCCTGGCCTTCGACCTGACGTGGGAGGGTTCCTTCGACGTCATCCGGGAACAGCCCCACGTTCTGCGGGCCGGGAGCCGGATCACTCTCGACGCGCAGCGGTTCGCCCAGGTCGGCACGTGGGAGGGAACGATTCTCGCCGACGGCGACGAGATCACCGTGACCCCGGACACCTGGGCCGGAACCCGGGACCGGTCCTGGGGGATCCGGCCGGTCGGGGAGGCGGAGCCGCCGGGCCGTCCGCGGGACCTGTCCGCGTCCGGCTTCTGGTGGCTGTACGTCCCGCTGCGGTTCGACGACTTCGCGATCGTGATCATCGTCCAGGAGGAGCCCGACGGTTTCCGCACCGCCAACGACGCCATCCGGGTCTGGGACGACGGGCGGGTCGAGCAGCTGGGCTGGCCCCGCGTGGACATCACCTACGCGCCCGGGACCCGGCATCCCCTGCGGGCGGTGCTGCACTGCACCGACCCGAAGGGCAAGGCCGTCACCATCGAGGTCGAGACGCTGATCTCCGCCGCCCTCCACCTCGGCGCCGGGTACAGCGGCGACGGAGGCTGGGGCCACGGCCAGTGGAAGGGCGCGGGCTTCACCGAACGGGTGCACTACGACCTCGCCGACCCGGCGGTCGCGTCCCGGGTCCCGTGGGGTGTCGTGGACCACGCCGCCCGGGCCTGGTGCGACGGCGCCGAGGGCCGCGGGCTGTTCGAGCACGCGTCCCTCGGCCGTCACGACCCGACCGGTTTCGCTAGCTGGGAATCGGTTGCCCCCTGAGCGCTCCGGGCGCGCCCTCGGGGACGGCCGGGCTCTTCGGGGCCACCGGCGCGACCCGCTCATACGATTCGCCGGCGGCCGGGCGCGGGTCGGCGTCGCCCTTGTTCGGCCACATCGACAGGGCCCGCTCGGCCTGCGCGGTGATGGTGAGCGACGGGTTGACGCCGAGGTTGGCCGAGATCGCCGACCCGTCCACGACGTGCAGCCCCGGGTGCCCGTAGACCCGGTGGTAGGGGTCGATGACGCCGGTGTCCGGGGACTCGCCGATGGCGCAGCCGCCGATGAAGTGCGCGGTCGTCGGGATGTTGAACAGGTCGAGCCAGGTCCCGCCGGGCATCCCGTCCAGTTCCTCGCCCAGCATCCGTGCCGCCCTGTGCGCGACCGGGATCCAGGTCGGGTTCGGCTCCCCGTGCCCGGCCTCGGACCTTAGCTTCCAGCTATTACCCGAACGGACCGGGCTTACAGTGATCGAGTTATCCCGCGTCTGCATCACGAGGGCGATGATCGTCCGCCGCGACCAGTTCCGCAGCTTGCTGAGGCGGGCGAAGTCCCACGGGTGGGACAGCAGGATGCCGAGGAACGCCAGCCAGCGCGGCAGTCGGCCCCCGCCGTCGATGAGCAGCGTGCGCAGCAGGCCCATCGCGTTCGAGCCGGGCCCGTAGCGGGTGGGCTCGATGTGGGTCTCGTCATCGGGGTGGAACGAGGAGGTGATGGCCAGGCCGCGGGAGTGGTCGTCGCCGGCCGTCTTGAACCGCTCGACGCCCAGCAGCGCCTCGGAGTTGGTCCGGGTCAGGTGGCCGAGCCGGTCCGACAGCCCCGGCAGCGTGCCGGACGCCTTCATCCGGTGCAGCAGCCGCTGCGTGCCGTAGGTTCCGGCCGCGAAGATGACCTGGTCCGCGGTGAGGGTCCGCTTCTTCCGCCGCCCGGGGCCGGTGGCGGCGACGTCGACGCTGTAGCCGCCCCCGTCCCTCGGCCGCACGGAGGAGACTGTCGTCAGGGGGAAGACAGTAGCGCCGATCCGTTCGGCCAGGTAAAGGTAGTTCTCCGTGAGCATGTTCTTGGCCCCGGCCCGGCAGCCGGTCATGCAGGACCCGCACTCGGTGCACCCGGTCCGCCGGGGGCCGGCGCCGCCGAAGTAGGGGTCCTCGACCGTCTCGCCCGGCCGCTCGCCGAAGTGGACGCCGACCGGCGTGCGGTGGAACGTCTCCTCCCGCCCCACCCGCTTGGCGACCCGCAGGATCGCCTCGTCCGCCGGGGTCATCGTCGGGTTGACCCGCACCCCGAGCATGCGCTTGGCCTGGTCGTAGTGGGGCGACAGTTCGTCCCGCCAGTCCGTGATGCCGCTCCACTGCCGGTCGGAGTAGAACGGCGGCATCGGCTCGTACAGCGTGTTCGCGTAGACCAGCGACCCGCCGCCGACGCCCGCGCCCGCCAGGACCAGCACCCGCGACCCCTTCTGGCCGGGCAGCAGGTGAACCCGCTGGATCCCCTTGAACCCGAGGAACGGCGCCCACAGGTACTTGCGGATCCGCCAGGAGGTCTTCGGCAGCGCGCGGTGGCGCTGCGCCGGATCGGTGCTGTCCGGGTCATCGAAGCGCTGACCTGCCTCGATGACGGCCACGCGGTAGCCCTTCTCCGCGAGCCGGAGCGCTGAGACGCTCCCCCCGAACCCTGATCCGATCACGATCACGTCGTAGTCACCGCTGGTCATGACGCGAGACTATAGCCCCTGGTCAGCGCTCCGTCTACCGCTGAGTAACATATGTCACGTCCCGGAAACAGCGTGACGCCTGAGCCGCCCCCCGCCTCCCTTCGCCGCTCCGCCCGCGAGCCCTCTCCCGCCGCGCCCGCTCGCTCTCGGCCACCCCGCCCGCGACGGGACCGACGCTGTCGCTATCACGCCTGCGAAGGGTGGCCCGCATACCTTCCTGGCCAGTGTCGATGGGTGCTCCGCTGCCGCGTTCCTCGCTGATCAGTCCGCCTGGCGTTGAACCACCCGGCAGCCGAGGTCGTGCTATAAGTAAGAAAATGAGGTAGGCGACTAGTATCGACGATGGAACGGAAGGCGGGATGCGGTGGTGTGGGGCGAGATCGGCAACGACGCGAACGTCGTCGTGTGCGGATGGTGGCTGTGGAGCATGACCAGGGAAGCGCTGCGGCTGCGGCGCGAGCGGCTGGAACTAGGGGCCATGGAACGTGAGCGCTGGGCCCGGCTCGCGCCCGCACCCTCGGCGGACGCCGATCTCGGCACGCGCCTCGCCCGGGCGTACCTGCGGGGCGTGACCATCTTCGAGCGCGAGGAGTGCGAGGCCGTGACCCGCTACGTCGTCGCCGACGTATCCGGGCGCTGGCCGCCGGCCCCGGACGACCTGCGGCACATCGCCGCCGCGATCGGCGAGCCGGGCAGCCTGGACTACCTGAGAAGCACGGTCCCCGGCGGGGGAGAAGAGGGAACCGGCGAGGTCCCGGCGATCACGGACGACACGGCCGCGGCGGTGACGCTCCGGCTGCTGTTCACGTTCTGCCCGCCAGAGCGGGACCGGGGCGACTACCTGACCTCGGCGACCTTCTTCACCGAAAAAGCCGGGGACCTTCCCGGAGCCATCCTGCCGACGCTGCTGCTGCGCCGGGGAACGAACGACCGCGCCGCCCTGGAGGCCGCCCCGTGACCGCCACGCATCTTTACATGGTGCTGGCGATGCTCGCCCCCGTCCCGGCGCTCTGGCAGTGGGCGGAGGACCGGCGCGTCCGGAAACAGCGGGACCGGCTGTCCGGGCTGGACCGGCAGCGCTGGGACCGCCTGGTCCCCGACGCCGACGGGCCGGAGATCCGGATCAGCCCGGAGACGAGGGACGCGGCCCGGGCACTGCTGGAACTGGCGATCGACGGCGACCGGGCGGACCTGATGCTCCGGTGCCGCGAAGCGGCGGGCGAGGAGTTCCCGGACGCCTTCGAAGCGTGCCGCCTGGTGGCCGGCTACCTGGTGATCGAGCAGTGCTCCTGGCCGGCCGGCGACGAGAGGCTGCGACGGCTGGCCAACCAGGTCCAGGACGCGCTCCTGCCCGCGGACATTACCCGCCGCGAGATCCAGGACTGCCTGCGCGACGCGCTGACCGGCCCGCGTCCGCGCGACGCCGACGGCCGCCTGCCGGGCAGCGTCTTCCCGGACGCCAGGGCCGCGATGGTGGCTCTGCTGGTCACCGGCCAGCTGCTCGTCCGGTTCCGGCCGGAGGGCTGGGCCTGGTCCCGTCACCTGGACTGGGCCTGCAACGTTCTCGACGCCGCCGGAACGGTGTCCCTGGAACTGATCCCCGCCCTCATCCAGCGCCCGTGACGTAGAGTGGAGAGCGCGCGCAAGCGCTTGTACGTACACAGGCGTAGCCACGAGGGCACGCCGGTCGTCTGTCGCTCAGCGAGCGAACTTAGTCTCCACGGATGTGGCGCCTTCGACAACGCGGCCACTCCCGATTCCTGGAGACGATTTCTTGACCGTCCTGTCTATCGACGACAGCACTCTTCCCGAAGCCAGCACCTTTGCCGCGCTGGGCGTCCCGGCCCCGCTGGTAGCCGTGCTCGCCGACGCCGGCATTACCTCGCCGCGCCCGGTCCAGGCCGCCACGCTGCCTGACGCCCTGGCGGGCCGCGACATCCTCGGCCGCGCCCAGACGGGAGCCGGCAAGACGCTGGGGTTCTCGATCCCGCTCGTCACGCGGCTCAGCGGGGGCCACACGATGGCCTGCCGCCCGCGCGGCCTGGTCCTGGTGCCGACGCGCGAGCTGGCGGCCCAGGTCAAGACGGTCCTCGAGCCGCTGGCCAGCTCCGTCGGCCTGACCGTGGCCACCATCATCGGCGGCGTCCCGCAGCGCCCGCAGGTGGCCGCGCTGCGCAACCGCGCCGACATCATCGTCGCCTGCCCGGGGCGCCTGGTCGACCTGGTCGAGCAGGGCCACTGCGACCTCAGCGACGTCGATGTCAGCGTGCTCGACGAGGCGGACCACATGGCCGACCTGGGGTTCCTTCCGGTGGTGCGGCGGCTGCTGGAAGCGACTCCGCGCGATGGCCAGCGGCTCCTGTTCTCGGCGACCCTGGACGGCGCGATCGACGTCCTCGCGCGCCGCTTCCTCGTCCGCCCGGCCCGGCACTCGGTGGATTCCGCCTCCTCGCCGACCCGGATGACCCACCACCTGATGACGGTGACGCCCGCCGAGCGGGTCGCGGTCATCGCGGCCCTGGCCAGCGGCGAGGGGCGGACGCTGATCTTCACCAGGACCAAGCACGGCGCGAAGCGGCTCGCCCGCCAGCTCGGCGCGGCCGGAACCCCGGCGGCCGAGCTGCACGGCAACCTGACGCAGGGCGCCCGGAGCCGGAACCTCGCGTCATTCGGCTCCGGGGAGGTCCGGGCCATGGTCGCGACGGACATCGCCGCCCGCGGCATCCACGTCGATGACATCGCCCTCGTGGTTCACGCCGACCCGCCGGCCGAGTTCAAGGCCTACCTGCACCGGTCGGGCCGCACCGCCCGCGGCGACGCGGAGGGAACCGTGGTCACCGTGCAGACCGCCGCCCAGGCCGCCGAGGTCCGCGCCCTCATGCGCAAGGCGGGCGTGAAGCCGAAGGCTGACACCGTTCACCCCGGCTCGCCCGTCATCCGCTCGATCGCCGGGCCGGCCGCCCCGCGGACACCCCAGCGTGCCGCGGCGCAAGGGTCCCGCGGCGCCTCGGGTTCCGCCGGCGCGCGGACCGGCGGCGGAACGGGGGGAAACACGGGCACGCTTCCGGCCAGCAAGGGCACCGGAAGCGGCGCCGCCGCGATGTCCGCGGGCTTCCGGGGCCGCGGCCGCCGCCGCTGAGTCATCCGCGGCCGGGGATCTGCTTCGCTTACGCCGCGGTGCGGATCGTGAGACTGGTGATGCGGCGGGCGTTGAAGTGGCGGAGTCGTAGCCCGGTTCGGCGTCCTCGCGGCGAGGGGCGCGCTGCACTCGGCCGCCGAGTCGGACGGTGCCGCGGCCACGCTGCTGGTGCTGGACCGGCTGGAGGCCGGAGCGGCCCTCGACCTCGCGATGGCGGGCGTTCCGGGCCGCTACCCGATCCACCGGTCCCTGACCGAGAGCGGCGGCAGACTTCGCCTTCACCGACATCGCCATCGTCAGCCCTCGCGGGGAGCCGGTGCCCGCAGGGACCGTCGGCGAGCTGCTGATCCGCGGTGCAGGCGCGATGACCGGCTCCAACAAGCGCGAGAAGGCCGACGTGTTCGACGCCGACGGCTGGTACCACCTTCGCCGGTCGGGCCAAGGGCCCGTGCACCCGGTAACACCGCCGGATCACGTGAGTATCAGCCCATCTCAGGGACCTGCGCGGGCCGGGCGGGACTGGAACGAAGATCCGGCATAGTCATGGGGTTGGACCTGCCTACATATACGGAGTCAAATATGGTACATGGTGACGTATTGACGCTGGTTTGGGTTTAACGCTCGTGAGGTTTGTGATGCTCTAGGCGTTTTCCATTCCGAGTCGGATCGAAGTCCGAACCAAGAGGGTCCCCATCGGGATCGCAGCCCCCCAATGCGATGCCTGGTCGGACGAGCGCAGGTGCCCTCTTTGTCAGTGGAGCTGGTGCTATTTGAGTAATTTTCTGCTAGATTCATGGGCTTCGGGGAACAAGTTAGATGTGCCCGCCCAGGGCGGACATTCGGAGACGGAATCAGGATGGCGGAAGAAGTCCCGGGCCCGGGTGCGCAGCGGCTTAGTGCGGGTCGGGATGTCCTTGGGGCAGGTCGTGACCTGTCTATCAAGAACACCTATAACTTTGGCTGGGGCTCTGGGCGGCGGAGTGAACGGTTCCGGGTGCGCGCGGATGAGGCCCTCGAGAAGCTGGCCGAGGCGGTCCAAGAGCAGTGGAGACAGGAAGAACGCCTGCGGCGTATTAATGATCCAGTGCCTTTGCCGATTCGCTGGACAGAGGCTGATCCGGTGCTGAGCGACCATGCTCCTAATATCACGAGGTCAGGGATAGGCTCACTTGAGCTGGACGGCAGTCTGACTGAGGTAGTGGATGCCTTCGAGAGCATTCCGTCTGGCCGTCTGGTAATGATCGGGCGACCTGGTGCAGGCAAGACGGTGTTCGCGCTTCGGTTCACGCTTGACATGCTTCAGCGGCGGCAGGAAGGCGGGGGAGGGCCTGTCCCGGTGATCTTTGGGTTGCATACGTGGAACCCCGGCAAGCAGGCGCTGCACGACTGGATGGCCGTGCGGCTTGCGACGGACTACCCGTGGCTTCGGCAGGCGGGGAAATCCGGTGTTACCGTGGCGGCTGAGCTGATACGGCGCCAATCCGTTATCCCGGTTTTGGACGGACTCGACGAGATCGCCCCCGCGCTACGCCCCGACGCGCTGCGTGCCCTGAACAGAGGCCTAGACCAAGACGCACCCGTCATAGTCACGTGTCGCGAGGCCGAGTACCGGGCTCTGGTCAATGACGTCGATGTTCTCACCTCCGCGGCGGTGGTCAGACTGCTGCCGCTGGGTTTTGGTGACGTGGCCGACTACCTGCCTCGGACTACCCGGAAGATTCGCTCTCGGGATGCGGCAGAGTTCACCACCAAGTGGGAGCCGGTGCTGGCCCGTATGAGAGCCGAGCCTGACGCTCCGGAATGCCGAAGACTTCGCGATGTTTTGGAAACGCCGCTAATGATCTCGCTTGCTAGGGCGATTTACAGTGATACAGGGGCGCTTCCTGATTTCCTACTGGACGGGGAATTTGCGGATCAGGCTGCGATTGAACACCACCTGCTAGACGTATTTGTGCCTGCCGTTTTCGAGATTCCAGTAACGGAAAGAACTGGGGTGCGTCAGCGTCCATGGAGTCCGGAAGACAGTCAGCGGTGGCTGTGCTTTCTGGCTCGGCACCTTGCCCGCCGGAAGACTAGAGACCTTGAATGGTGGAGGCTTTCCGACGCACTGCCGCCCCCTGCTCGCTGGCTGGCTCCTGGCCTGATTGTGTGGATCGTCGTCGGTGGGATTTTTGGAGGGATAGGTCCGATTTCGTCTGCGGTCGCGAATACTGAGGGCGTGGAAGGGTGGTCCTTCGGATGCCTTGCCGCTATCGGTTTCATGCTAGGACTGGCGATTGCCATGGTGCGCAGCTCCCGGCAGGGAAGTGCCGGTTTTCTGCGTTCACAGTTGGCGATTCGGCGTCTCGCGTTCACGGCTGCTGCAGGCCTGACTATGGGGATTGTGCTGGGCTCTTTCGCGGAATTGGAAGGGGTGATGTCTGGTTCGGATGCTGTCGTAGTCAATCTAGCTTATTCTTTTCTCGGTGGAATTGCGGTCGGAGTTGTATTGGGATCCGCGGGGATTGATGCCCGCCAGATGCCGACGACAACTCCGTTGCGCCTTGGGCGCCGACTTCGGGCGATTACGCGAAGATTGCCATACGCTGTGGGGATCGGACTCCTGAACGGGTTTTTCATAAGCCTTATTCTGGGTGCTTCCTGGGGGCTGGGGTTCGGTGCGGTTCAGGCATTTCGCATCCATCATATCCCAGTGTTTCCGCCTGGAGGTTCCAGAGTGCATAATGATGTAGATGGTGATCATTATGTAGATTATCCTGATGGGCTGAAATATGTGGTACGCCATGGTGGGGGTAGAGTAGTGGAAACAATCGCTGCTCGCAGACTGTATGCCTTTCCCTGGGGCGACGGGTCCACGCCCGACTACTTTCTGTCGCGTCAAGAATGCATCAAAGTGGATGTGGTCGGCTCCGGGGGAAATGGGGCGTGTCGGCCGACAGGTCTGGTAGAGGCCACATTTTATACTCAAACTGGGCAGTATGGTCCGTCTGGGTATGATGATAATGAGTGGTCCGGATGGATTTCAATGGATGTTCATTCGGGTGGTGGCGATCTTTCGTTTTATGATCAAGGGGTAGCTGGCTGGCTGCAGGCTCCCTCGATTTATAGCGTATATGACGTGGGTAATCTCGCGGGTGAGCTTGCATTGATTGTTTTCGGTCCGAGTGTGTTGATAGGCTGCCTACTGCTTTGGCTGGAGTTTCCCGCGGACGCCGCCAAAGCGGTGAGTCCAGCTTCTATTCTGAAGGCGGATCGTGGTGCCGCGATATTTCGATCTCTCGTGATCTGGGTAATTGGTTTTGCTGTCTACGCTGTATTTGCATTTGCTGTAGACGATGGAGGAGCCCTGGCGCTTGACAGGCCAGGCGGGCTGCTTATGGTGGCCGCCGTCATTATCCTGGGGGCCCTCGCCTTCGCGTTGAGCGCCTGGGCGCGGTTTCAAGTGGCGAGACTGTGGCTCGCGGCCCGAGGGAAGCTCCCGTGGCGGCTCATGGTTTTCCTGCAGGACGCCCACAGTCGAGGGGCACTGCGGCAGGCAGGCGCCGCTTATCAGTTCCGTCACGTTCGCCTACAGGAACAACTCGCGGAGCAGGCTTCCAAGTAGTCTCATCCGAGAAGACCCGGCCGACGCCGGAGATCGCGAAGGCATCGCGGCTGGTCGGCTAAGTAGTGCGGTAGCGGCGCTGCGGGTGCTGAAGGGCGACGCGGCCGCGCAGTTCGAGTCGGCGCTGGGGGATAAGCGAAGGTCCGTTCGGCTGAAACGATGTTGATCCTGGTGTGCCCGGATATTGTCTCGGGGTGGACACGGTGACATCCGCGGAAGAACTGAGCGGACCAGGCAGGCTGGCGGCCGAGTGCGACGTCACGGGGGACGCGCTGACACTGGCCCGGTGGATCGGCAAGCAGCGCCGGCAGGTGACGGCGGGAAAGGTCCTGCGCAAGGCCGACATCGCGGAGGCCGGGACGCTGCTCGGGGTGAAGGTGCCCTCCCGGGTCCGCTCGATGGCCGACATCAAGGGCCTGAACCGGCCGTGGCGGGTCGCGGTCTCGGTCGGCCTGCTGACCATCGAAAAGGGCTGGGCCGTCGCCGGGCCGGCGCTCGGCTCCTGGCCGCCGGACCCGGAACGGCTGCTGGACGGCTGGCTGGCCGGGCTGCGGGCCGTCTGCGCGGCCGAGTCCTACCCGCAGGATTCCGAGAGCGTCCAGCTGCTGGTGCTCGTCGTGCTCACGGTTCTCGGCGAGGACGGCCAGGACGAGACGCGGCATGAGCGGATGCTCGCGGCCCTGGACGCGCTGACCGAGATGGCCGAGCTGGGCGCCCGGGCCTCCTCGGACGCGCGGCGGGCGTCCGAACGCTACTACGACCCGGAGTCCGAGCGGCCGCTCGCGGGCCTGATCAAGCTGCTGTCCGCCTTCGGCGCGGTCTCCGGCGCCCCCGGCGAGCCCAAGCCGACCGCGCTGGGCCACTGGGCGATGCGGCGGCTGCGGACGGACCTGGCGCTGCCGGCTCTCGAGGGCCTCCCGGCGGCGGACCTGATCGCCGAGGTATCGAAGTACCCGGACTGGGACGAGCGGACCCGCGTCGCCCGCGACTGGCTGGCCGCGCGGGACCCGGCCGAGGCTGTGCTGGAGCTGCTGAGAGCGGGGGAGGAGGCACGGCCGTTCCGGCGCACGGTGGCCGTCGGCCTCGCCCGGACCCTGGAGGAAGCCGGGGGCCCGGCCTGGCGGGAGGCGGCGCAGTGGCCGCGGACCGGCCCGCACGCCCGGGAGATGACGGACACTCACCTGACCGGCCGCGACTGGCACTGGCTCGTCGTCGAGCACGCGGCGGCGGCCCTGGAAGAGTTCGGGCCGGACCGGGCGCTCACCCAGGTCTGGCTGGGGATGTCGGGCGAGACCCTCAAGGAGAAACTGGCCGCGACCGGGTCGGCGAGCCACCCCGACGCCCTGGGCCTCCTTCACGCGCTGGAGCAGTTCACCGGCTCGGGCGTGCCCAGGAGCATCGACCAGGTCGCGGTGGTGAAGGTCGCGCTGGCGGGTGTCCGCCCGGCGCGCTGGCGGCGGGTCGAGGTACCGGTCATCGAGACGCTGACGACCCTCCACGAGACCATCCAGGCCCTGTTCGGCTGGGGCGGCGACCACCCGCACGTGTTCACCGTCGGCGCGAAACGGTACGGGGTCGACGGGCTGACGCCCGGCGGTGCCGGGGACGCCGACACCCTGACCGTCGGTGACGCGTTCAGCGACGGCGGAGGCAGGATCGGGTACGCCTACGACTTCGGCGCGAACTGGAGACACGAGCTCACGCTGGAGAAGACCGCCGAGCGGGCCCCGGACGCCGCGTACCCGCTGTGCGTCGCGTTCCGGGGAGGCCAGCCGGCCGAGCACCAGTCCGAAGAGGAGCCGGCACGGCGGGAGCCGTTCGACATCGACGCCGTCAACCGCCGTCTCGCCAGCCTGGGCTCCGTGCTCTAATCGGCATCATCCGCCGGTAACGGGACAATTCGCGGGATCGGCGTTACAGTCGGTTCATGGGGGAGAAGAACTCCCCGGGAAACGGGCCCGAGATCAGGTTGGTGGCCGTACACGCCGATCAGCGGCGGATTCTGATCGACCAGAGCAGCGCCACCATCCAGCTCCCCCCTGTGCCGGTCCCGTACCCCTTCTCCGTCCCCGGCCAGACGGTCGCGGAACGGTTCGCCAACGTCATCGAGGACACGTTCGCCCTCAACGGCGAGGTGCTCGCGCTGACCGGGAACGGGCGAGACGGCACCCTGTTCGCCGTCTACTACGCGCGGCACGTGCCCGCCAGCAGCGAACTCGACCGCAAGGGGCTGGGCTGGCGCGACCTGACGGCCGTTCCGGACCTGCTCGCCGACGGCGCGGCCGAACCGGTCCAGCACGCGGGGAACCTGGTGCGCGCGCACCAGATCGCCGACGACCTGAACGACGCCTGGTCGGTGCGGCGCGGGCACCTCACCGAACTGCTGCGGGAACGGCTGTCCACCGAGGAAGGCCTGGCCGGCTGGAACCAGCTGCTGTCCCCCGACGGCAGCCCGGGGGTGCTGTCCACGGCCCAGGGGATCCTCACGTTCCTCGAGGCGGGCGTGCCGTTCGAGGGCATGAGCGACAACATTGAGACCCTCCGGAAACTGCGGAACGACGACGGGGGCTGGCCGATCCGCAAGGCCCTCATCGGGCACAGCGGCCGCTCGATCACCGAGAGCACCGCGTACTGCCTGTGGGCGCTGAGCGCGTCCGGGCAGGACCTGCGCGACGACGCGGTCGTCGGCGGCATCGAATGGCTGGAACGCGCGCAGCTGCGGGACGGCGGCTGGGGGTCGACCGAGACGGCCCAGCGGGCCCGCACCTACCCGACGGCGTTCGCTGTCCGGTACCTGGTCTGGGTCACGCGGAACTCCGGCGCCGTCCGGCGGGCCGCGACCTGGCTGCGCGAGGCGCAGAACGACGACGGAGGGTGGGGCCCGCTCCGGGGGCCAGACTCCGGCGGCTCCACGCCGCTGCACACCGCCCACGCGCTGCTGGGCTTGCTGGCGGCCGGCGCGGACCGCGACGACCAGGCCGTGCTCAGCGGGGTCGCCTGCCTGCGCTCGCTGTTCCGGGGCGTGGCCGACCCGGAACCCTGGCCGAGCACCTCGGAGGTGGAGAGCGTCACCGGCGACGCGGTCCTGGACTTCCGGCACTTCACCGCGCCGTGGGTGATCTGCGCCCTGCTCAAGTGCGGCGTCTCCCTGAGCGACCCCATGGTCTCCGGCTCCGTTCAGTGGCTGCTGGCCGGGCAGAACTCCCTGGGCTACTGGTCCTCCAGTCTCACGCCGGGCCAGTCGCCGATGTGGGCAAGCTTCGACGCCGTCCACGCGATCAAGGAGGTCCGCGAGGAGGCTCTCGCGCGGATCCCCGAACTGTTCGAAGCCGACGCCCGGGCCGGCCAGCTGGAGCTCGCCTGGCGCAGTTACTTCACCGTGCTGGAGACCGCCCGCCGCGACGCGCGCTGGAACGGCCGCGGGCGAAACCGCCTGCTGTACGCGTGGAACGGCGTCCTGACGTTCATCGTGGCGCTGATCCTGGTGTACCAGATGGCGCCGGCGTCGGCGGGAATGTCGGCCGTGTGGAAGATCGCCGGCTCCGCGCTGCTGGGACTGGTGCCCGGGTTCGGGCCCTTCGTCTACAACTTCATCCTCGACCGGATCAGAGCCAGACAACAGTAAAGAGGCCGGGGGGCCACGCATGACTGACCTGAGCACTCTCGCGGACGCCGTCTCGACGGTAGCGGCCGAAGCGGGACGGCTGATGCGCAACGGCATGGGCGACCGCCACGCCTCCCGGTCCAAGGGCCGGTTCGATGTCCAGCTGGACGCCGACCTCGACTCCGAGAACGCCATCGTGCCGCGACTGCGCAGGCTGGTGCCCGGTTCGGAGGTCTCGTCCGAGGAGATGGGCGGGCCGGTCGACTGGAACAAGCCGGACGTGTGGATCGTCGACCCGCTGGACGGCACGAACAATTACTTCGCGGCCGTTCCGTATCTGGCGATCTCCATCGGATTCCGGAGAGACGGGAAGCTCGTGCTGGCGGTAGTCCGCGATCCGGTTCTGGAGAATTCCTACCGGGCCCGGCTGGGATGCGGGGCCGAAAAAGACGGGGTGCCGCTTTTCCCGGGTCCGGGAAAGGACGTGAACCGGGCCACGGTCAGCCTCATCACGGACTACTCGCCCGCCGGCCGTCAGGCGGGCGAAGTGCTGTACCTGAAACTCAACTCGGTGGCCCGCCGGGTGACGACCCTGTGGGCCCCGGCGGCCGATCTCGTGCGCGTCGCCACCGGCCACATGGACGCCATCGTCTGCGTTCGGGCAGGTTACGGCGACGTATGTTCCGGATTGCTCATCCTCGCGGAGGCCGGAGGAGTTATCCTGGACCGGAACGGAAAAGATCTCGATGTCGCGAACCTTGACCCCGGGGGGCCGGTGTCATTCATCGCGGCCGCGTCCCGGGACACGGCGATGAAGCTGCGGGAAGAGATCCGCGAAGAGTTCGACTGCTATGCGTAAAGCGGTGAATCTCACGTGGAACCGTGGAAGCCCTCTATCGAGGCGGTTAATTACCATCTATGGCGAACCTGCAACATGAAATGCCGGTTCTGCTACGCGACCTACGACAGCATTCTTCCCGCCCGCGCGCGCAGGGGAATCCCTCTGGAGGAAGCGCGCAGGCTCATCGACGCCCTGTCGGCGGCGGGCTTCAAGAAAATCACCTTCGCGGGCGGCGAGCCGACGCTGTGCCCCTGGCTGCCAGAGACGGCCAGGCACGCGAAAAGCCGGGGCCTGGTGACGGGGGTCGTCACCAACGGGTCGCGCCTGACCCCGGGCCTGATCGACTCGCTGGCCCCGCACCTGGACTGGCTGACCCTCAGCATCGACTCGGCCTCTCCCGCCGTCAACGCCAGGACCGGCCGCGCCGTCGCCGGCCTCCGGCCCCTCGCGGTCTCCGGCCTGGCCGAGACCGCCGGCCAGTTCCGGCGCCGGGGAGTCCGCCTGAAGGTGAACACGGTCGTCACGCGGCATAACAGCGGCGAACGCCTGATCGGCGTCATCACCCGGATCGGCCCCGAACGGTGGAAGGTCATGCGGGCGCTGCGGATCGAGGGCGAGAACGACCGGGACTTCGGCGACCTGGAGGCCACCGACCGCCAGTTCGCGCGGTTCCTCGCCGTCAACCGGGAGGTCCCCGCCGGAACGGTCCGGGTACCCGAGAACAACGAGGACATGATCGCCAGCTACGTGATGGTGGACCCGGCGGGCCGCTTCGTGGACAACGCCGCGGGCCGGTACCGGGTCTCGGCGCCGATCCTGCGGGCCGGCGTCGAGGCGGCCTACCGCCAGGTGACCCACGACCCGGACACGTTCAAACGGCGCGGCGGCCGTTACGAATGGTGAAAGCCACTACCATCGGCCACGTGACCTCCTCCGACCTTCCCGGCGACGCGGCATCGCTCGCCGCCAGTGCCCGTTCCTGCCCGATCATGCGCGACGCGGTCGAGTTCGCCGCGGACGGCGTCCCGGCGATGGGGCGACCATGGGCGTTCGCGGCCGGGGCCGGGCTGATCGGAGCGCGCGAGGACGCTTTCGGGGACGAGGAGATCCTGGAGCGCTGGCTCGCCGGGGTCAGCGCGGTGCTCGCGGGCGAGACGGCCGAAGGCGAGGACGACGGGGCCCTGCTGCTGACCCTCGCGGTCCTCGGCGCCGTCAAGGCCCGGGAGAACGGGCGCCTGCGGGGCGCGTTCTGGGAAGTCGTCCGCGTCCGGCTGCAGGACCTGTGCGACCACGCGGGAACCCGGTTCCCGTTCCGGACCCGGCGCCAGTACACCGAACAGCGCTGGGGGCACGAACTGCCGGGCCTGGTCCGGCTGCTCGCAGAATGCGGCATCGGCGCGCCCGGGCCGGGCGGCGCCGAGGACGGGCCCGGGTGGACGGACCTGGGACGCTGGGCCTACGGCGCGCTCCCCGGCGCCGTCCCCTGGCCGGCCAGCCCGGAACTGTCGCCGGCGGAACTGGTCGGCTACGTCACCGGTTTCAGCGAGGACCGGGTCCGCGAGCACGTGGTGTCGGGCTGGCTCGACGGCCACGCCCCGGTTCCGGCGGCCCGGGAGTTGCTCGCGGCCGCCGGCGCGATGTCGGCGGCCCGGCGGATGTTCGCGGTGTGGATCGCCCACGGCATCGGCGATGACGCGCTTCCCGCCTGGCGCGAGGCGGCGGACGCCGTCGGCACCGGGCCCTACGCGCGGATGATGCTGCGGCAGGCGGGCGAACTCGCCTCGCCCGCGGAGGAGGACCTGCGCTGGCTGGCGGTGGAGAAGGCCGCGGTCGTACTGGAGCAGGACAACCCCGACGAGGCGCTGACCGTGCTGTGGGAGGCGGGTCTGCCCGGAGACGACCCGGGGGCGATGCTGGAGTCGGTCCCGGCCACCGGGCACCCGGACGCGGCGGCGGTGGCCAAGCAGGTCGCGGGCTTCCTTGCCTCCGGCGCGCCGCGCAGCGTGGAGCAGGCGCTGGAACTGGTCGTGACGCTGGACGACGAGACCCGGCATGGCGTCGAGGTGCCGGCGATCTTCACGCTGGCCGACCTGCACGACGTGCTCGGTGAGCGGTTCGGCTGGGACGGGAGTGGCCCGCACGTGTTCCGCGTCGGGAAGAACGCCTACAGCGCCGGCGACGACGAGATCCGGCTCGCCGCGGCGCTCGCCCGGGCCCAGCGGATTACCTGCATCTCAGACGGGTCCGGCGAGGTCGAGATCAGCCTGGAGAAGAAGGCCGCGCAGGACCCGGGACGGTCCTACCCGCGCTGGCGCTGACCACGTCCGGGCGCGACGCCGGCGTGGCGTCTCGCCGAAAGTGGCCGATCCAGGCCCGTGATGCGGTTTAATGGAGGTGGTTGTAGTCGAAGTTCGTGCTCGTGTTGCAGCGCCTGCGAATTTGACAGCGGGCGTTCCTGGATTCCCAGGCCCAGGCCCCCTCTTCGCGGGGCGGGCGGTCGCGCAGCCCGGTTTCCGCGTCTGCGGATCCCGAAACGATCGAATCCCTCAGGAGAAAAAATGGCTCAGGGCACAGTGAAATGGTTCAACGCGGACAAGGGCTACGGCTTCATCGCCCCCGATGACGGCTCCAAGGACGTCTTCGTCCACCACTCGGCCATCGAGGCCGACGGCTACCGGAGCCTCCAGGACGACCAGCGCGTCGAGTTCACCTCGGTCCAGGGCGCCAAGGGCCCGCAGGCCGAGCAGGTCCGCGCGCTGTAAGCGACAAGACCTGACCCTCGGGGGTCGTGTCCGGTGACGGGCACGGCCCCCGCAGTCGTTGTCCGGGTCATAGGCTGAGACGGTGCCCCGCCGAGCTTCGATCGTCGCGTTCGACGAGTTCCCGCCGCCGCCGGGCGCCAGTGCCTGGGTTCCTGGCGCCGTCCCGGCTACCGGTATCGAGATCTCCGAACCCGATCCGGCCTGGCCGCTGACGTACCAGGCCCTCGCCGCCCGGATCCGCGAGGTGCTGGGCTGGAGAGCCCTGCAGCTTGAGCATGTGGGCTCCACGTCGGTTCCGGGACTGCCGGCCAAGCCCGTCATCGACATCGACCTGACCGTGGCCGACCCGGCGCGGGAGCAGGAGTACGTGCCAGCGCTGGAATCCGCCGGGTTCATGCTGACGATCCGCGAGCCCTGGTGGTACGAGCACCGGTGCCTGCGCGCGGACGAGCCTCCCCGGTGCAACCTGCACGTCTTCGGGTTCGAGAGTCCCGAACCCGTACGGCACCGGATCTTCCGCGACTGGCTGCGCGGCAATCCCGGCGAGCGCGACCTCTACGCCGCCGCCAAGCGCCGGGCCGCCGCCGAGGCGAATACGCGCGGCGAGCACGTGGAGCAGTACAACGCCCGCAAAGAGCAGGTCATCCGGGAGATCTACCGCCGGGCTTTCGCCGCGGCCGGACTGCTCGCCGAGTTACCGGGCCGGTGCCTGTGGACATCGATCCGTTTCGGGCGCACGGTGAGAGGGAGAGCGCGACCGGGAGGAGGGCGACGATGCCCCGATTCATGGATTTCCACGACGACCTGAAACTGCCGCCGGAAGCCATCGAGCAGATCGCCCAGGGGGCCAGGGCCGGGGAGACCGACGAGTTCGGCGTCCGCCAGGTCGAACTGTTCCACAACGCCGACGGCAAGGTCTACTGCCTGCTGGAAGGCCCGGACGAGGACGCGATCCGCAAGCATCACGCGGCGCTGCACGTGGACTGCGGCGACGTGCACCGGGTCGACGGCATCATGTAACCCGCCGTCCAGGCCGACGGAGCGGCGGAACTCGGGCAGGCCCTCCACGGTCAGGGCGTGCCCGCCGCGGACGAAGTTCTCCCGTTCCAGAACCAGGTTCACGAGCGTGGCCGGCTTTCCCTGCCGGTCCACGCGGCTCCAGCCGTTCTCGGCGTAGCCGACCTTCCGGCTGACCGCCAGGGACGCGGGGTTGTCGGTGAACGCGCCGGACGTGATGTGGTCCGCGTCCAGGTGGTCGAACAGGAACGCGCACAGTGTCTGCCGCATCGCCGTGCCGATGCCCTGTCCCTGGAACGCGAGACCGAGCCAGGAACCGGTCTCCCCGGTCCGGAGAACGGCGTAGCCCTGCGCGGTCACGCCCTGGACCCCGACGAGTTCCCCGTCCCGGAAGACCGCGAACTCGGCGCTCCACTTCTCCGGGCTGAAGGAGGCCCGTGCCTCCCAGTGATGCCGGGCGTAGTTCCGCTGAAACTCTTCGGCGGGCACCTCGGTCCAGGGCAAGGAGAACGGCATCGTGCCCGGCTCGTGGACGCCCCTGGCGGCTAGGTCGCAGAGCGGCCCTATCAGGTCGTCAGTGACTCCCCGCAGCTCGATCGGCCCGGCCTGGATCCGGAGGCCGAGCAGCGGCAGCATCGTCGCGGGCGTGGTCACGCATGCAAGCACAGCAGAAGCCAGGCCCCGCGCGCCAGCCGTTTTCCGGGGCAGGACCTATGACCTGGGGATCTAGCCGGAACTACCGGGTGTATACGCCTGTCGGGCGGTCGTGGTAGCCCTTCGCGCCGACGGTCCGGGCGAGGGGACTGCGGGGATCCTCGCCGGCCTTCAGGGCGTCGAGGACCGTCCGGAAGTCGTGCCGCGGCGTCCAGCCCAGGTCCGCGCGGGCCCGCGCGTTCACGTACACCCGGCCGATCGAGCCGAACATCCGCCAGCCCCGCCGGGCGTACTCCGCCCCGTAGTCCGGAAACAGGCGCCGGACCACGGCGGGTGCGTCGGTCCTCAGCTCGCCCAGGTCATCCTGGGTGAACGGCGTGGTGGCGCTGACGATGTACTTCCCGAACCGCAGGTCCGGCGCGCGGTCCATCGCCCGCAGGTGGGCGTCGGCGACGTCCGCCAGGTCGACGCGCCGGTACAGGAACTCACTGGCCTTCACGCACGCGTCCGGGTACGCGGCGCGGACGTCGTCGTTGTCGTCGCCCTCGGGGAAGAACCGGGAGGTCCGCAGCACCACGACGGGCAGCCCGTGCTCGGCGTGAACGAGCTCGCACAGGTCCTCGGCGGCGGTCTTGGTGGCGCCGTAGATGTTCTTCGGCCGCCCCGTCACGTCCTCGGTGATCCAGGCGGCGGGCTCACCGGACGCCGGGTTCAGCGCGCGGCCGAAGGCACTGGTGGTGGAGGTGCAGACGAAACGGCTCGCCCCGGCCGCGACCGCCTCCTCCAGCAGGGTGAGCGTCCCGGTGACGTTGGTGTCGACGAAGTCCCGCTTGGAGTGCGAGCCGACGTGCGGCTTGTGCAGGGTCGCGGCGTGCAGGACCGCGTCGGCGCCGGCCAGGCACCCGCGCACGACGTCGCGGTCCGCCACGGACCCGGTGACGTCCGTGTACGCCGACGGGCGCAGGTCGAGGCCGGTCACGTCGTCCCCCCGGTCGCGCAGGACGCGGACCAGGGCCTCTCCCAGGTGTCCCGAGCTTCCGGTTACCACTACGCGCATCGCGGACCCCGGAACGCGGTCAGGTTTCGGCTCATCCGTCGATTATCTCTCCGGCGCCGCCCTGGATCGACTTCGAGCGGTAGCGGCCGGTATTCCCGGGACGGATGTGACGTAGCCGATATGTATAACATGCGTATGTAAATCGGGGCGCGGGCATGAAGCTGGCACAGCATCGTCCACGAAGCTGCCCGGGGGCGCGCGCCACCAGCGCGACTCTCCCGGCGGCTGCCCCGCGAGTAAGGAACCCGATGTCCGTTATGGCGCCGTCCCGTGCACAGCGTTCCTGTGACCAGGCCGATCTTCCCGCCGACCCGCGCGCGGTCGCCGAGGCACGCCGGCTGGTCCGGGGCGCCGCTGCCCGCGGGGACGTGCCGGCCGGAGTCGACATGGACATGGCGCTCCTGCTCACCAGCGAACTGGTGACGAACGCGGTCACGCACGGCAGCGACCAGCCGGGCGCGGGGGTCACGCTGCTGATCGCCGGGGGCGCCGGCGGCCTGCGGGTGGAGGCGCACGACGCCTCGCTCGCCTCGCCCGTGGTCAACGACCGCCCGGCGGACGCCGACGAGCACGGCCGCGGCATGCTGCTCATCGACCTGATGGCGTCGGACTGGGGCAGCTACCGCACCGCGGGCGGCAAGGCCGTCTACTTCACTCTCGCCGCCGGGGCGTGATCTTGACAGGCGCCAAGCGGCCGTCGGTAATGTGCCAACGTGCCAACGTTGCTGCGCCTGGATTCATCCGCCGATTCCCGTTCCTCCCGCTCCCGTGAGGTCACCGACGCGTTCGCCGCCGCCTGGACCGCCCGCGGCCCCGGTTACGAGGTCGTCCACCGCGACCTCGTCGCCGAGCCCGTCCCGCACGTCACCGACTCGGCCCTGCACTGGGCCAAGGACCTGCGCCAGCCCGGCGAGCAGCCCGATCCCGCGGCCGAGGCCGCGCAGCGGGAGATCCTCGACGAGATCGACCGCGCCGACGTCCTGCTGATCGGGGCACCGCTGTATAACTACACGGTTCCGTCCACGCTCAAGGCCTGGATCGACCAGATCCATGTCCTCGGGGTGACCGCGCCGTTCGGCGACAAGGAGACGCAGCCCTACAAGGGAAAGGAAGCCGTCATTGTCGCCAGCCAGGGCCTGTCCTACGACGACGGGCCGCAGCAGGGCCTGGACCACGGTGTCCCCGTCCTGCAGGAGATCCTCGGCCGTGCCCTCGGCATGGAACTGACCGTCCTGTACAGCCGCTACACCCTGGCCAGCCGGGTTCCCCAGCTCGCGGACTTCAAGCCGAAGGCGGAAGCCGAGCACGCGAACGCTCTCCAGCAGGCCAGGGAACTGGCCGCCACCCTCTCGTAAGGACAGGACACATGCCCAAAGAGCAGCGCCGCGCCCGCCGCATCGCGATGACCAAGGCCGAACTCGACGAGTTCCTCACCACCGAGCGCACCTGCCGGGTGGCCACGTCGAGTCCCGACGGGCCCCACAACACCCCGCTGTGGTTCGTATGGGACGGCGAGGCGATGTGGTTCACCTCCCTGGTCCGCAGCCAGCGCTGGACCGATCTCGAGCGCGACCCGCGGGTCGCCGTCATCGTGGACACCGGGCACGACTACGGCGAACTGCGCGGCGCCGAGATCAAGGGCCGCGTGGAGAAGGTCGGCGAGGCGCCCCGCACCGGCGAGCCCCACGAGGAGCTGGAGAAGATCGAGACGCAGACCGGCGACAAGTACTTCGGCGGCGCCTACGGCCACGACAACCGGCACGCCTGGCTGAAACTGGTCCCGGAGAAGATCACGAGCTGGGACTTCCGGAAGATCTAGTCCGCGAAAATCTGATGTTACTCACGGGTAGCGAAACCCGGGAGCGGCATGGGATTATGCGATCAGCGACAATATCGATATTCGTCGGGCAACGACGCGAGCGACATCAAGGAGGAAGCCGTGGCACGTGACGCGGTTATCGTAGGGGCAATCCGGACGCCGGTCGGCAAGGGAAAGCCGGGAGGCGCGCTGTCGGGCGTCCACCCGGTGGACCTGTCGGCCCACGTGCTGCAGTCCCTGGCGGAGAAGACCGGCGTTGACCCCGCGCAGGTCGACGACGTCATCTGGGGCTGCGTGAGCCAGGTCGGCGAGCAGACCTTCGACATCGCCCGCACCGCGGTGATCGCCGCGGGCTGGCCGCTGAGCGTCACCGGCGTGACCGTGGACCGTCAGTGCGGCTCGTCCCAGCAGTCGGTGCACTTCGCCGCCGCCGGCCTGATCGCCGGCCAGTACGACGTGGCCATCGCGGGCGGCGTCGAGTCGATGAGCCGGGTCCCGATGGGCTCCGCGCTCGCCAGCGGCCAGCTTCCGTTCGGCTCCGCGCTGGAGGGCTTCTTCAAGGGCGAGTTCCCGAACCAGGGCCTCGGCGCCGAGATGATCGCCGAGCGGTGGGGCCTGTCCCGCACCCAGCTCGACGAGTTCTCCATCAGCTCCCACGAGAAGGCGGCCAAGGCCCAGGCCG
>WRBL01000027.1 GCA_009784565.1 Streptosporangiales bacterium
CAGCGGGACCCTGGTGGGCCAGCAGGCCCGGTTCGACGCGCTGCTGATGGACCTGACCGGGTTCTCCGGGCACGCCCAGGACTTCCTCGGCTCCAACGGGACGTCGCTGGAGCGGACGCTGTCGACCCTCGCCCCCGTCACCGGGCTGCTGTCGTACTACTCCCCGGAGCTCCCGTGCGCGCTGGCCAGCGCCGACGAGGAGAACCACTTCTCCAAGAGCGCCCGGATGGCGATGAACGCCACGTTCTCCCCGTCGATGAAGCCCTACACCAACCCCGAGGACCTGCCCGAGGTGCAGGCCACCGGGAAGCCGAGCTGCTATGGCGGCCCGCTCACCCCGGCCACGGCGAAGAACTACCCCCTCTACACGTTCGCCGGCACCGGCGCCACCGCCGAGATGACGGGCAGCGAGGGCCTCAAGCCCGGCGACCCGCCGCTGTCGGTCCAGCTGCTCGGTCCCCAGGGCGCGGCGGCGGCGAGCAACGCGGCCAAGAAGGGAAAGTAATTGAGGAAACTCAGCACCCGCGGCCTGCTCACCCGGGTCATCGTGCTGGTCGCGGTCTGCGGGCTGCTCGGCGGCGTCCTGGTGGTGGTCTTCGACAACGTCCAGGAGCAGCCCCAGCACACCTACCGGGCCCGGTTCACCGACGTGTCCGGGCTCGCCACCGGGGATGACGTCCTGGCCGCCGGGGATGACGTCGGCCGCGTGAACAGCATCACCCTGGAACCCGACAACCAGGTCATGGTGTCGTTCACCGTCGCCAACTCGGTCCCCGTGACCCAGTCCACCTCGCTCACCGTCCGGTACGCCGACGTGCTCGGCAACCGCTACCTGGAGGTCGGCCAGCCGGCGACGCCGGACAGCCCGAAGCTGGCCGCGAACGCCGTCATCCCGGCGACCCGGACCCAGCCGGCCCTGGACCTGGACGCGCTGTTCAACGGATTCCAGCCGCTGTTCCAGGGACTGCAGCCCGCCCAGATCAACGCCCTGTCGGCCGAGCTGATCGACGTGCTGCAGGGCGAGGGCGGCACCGTCGATGACCTGCTCGGCTCCATCGGGACGGCGACCGCCACCCTGGCCCACCGCGACCAGCTGATCGGGCAGGTCATCGGGAACCTCAACTCGGTCCTCGGCACCGTGAACACCCACAGCACCCAGCTGTCGGCCTTCGTGATCAAGCTCCAGCAGCTGATCAGCGGGCTGGCCGCCGACCGGAACAGCATCGGAAGCTCCATCGGCGACATCGGCGGGATGACCAGCACCCTCGCCGGCCTGCTGCAGCAGGCCCGTCCCCAGGTGTCGGGGAGCGTCACCCAGCTCGGCCGGCTGGCCCAGACGGTGAACAACAACCAGGCCCAGCTCAACAAGACCATGTCGCAGGTCCCGGAGGCCTACAGCCGGCTGGGCCGCCAGGGCCTGTACGGCGCGTTCTTCCAGTTCTACCTGTGCTCCGTCACGATCCGCTTTACCGGGGCCGACGGCAAGCCGATGTCCACCCCGGCGTTCTCAAGCGAGGCCAAGCGATGCCAGCACTGATGAAGCGCAACTTCGGGGAGATGAACCCGGTCAAGATCGCCGTCGCGGGCCTGCTGGTCCTGCTGCTGGCGGCCGTGGCCGCGCTCAACTCCGGCACGATCATCCAGCACTTCACCAGCAACACCTACCAGGCCAACTTCAGCGACGCAGGCGGCCTCGCCTCCGGTGACAGCGTCGAGATCAGCGGCGTGGTGATGGGCACCGTGAAGTCGGTCGATCTCGAGGGCGACTACGTGCGGGCCACCTTCACCCTCAAGCACGGCGGGCACCTGGGCGGCCTGACCGGGGCCTCCATCAGCAGCTCCACCCTGCTGGGCACCAAGGTCATCAAGCTGACCTCCGACGGGACCGGCACCCTGTCGCCCGGGGCCACCATCCCGCTGTCCCGCACCACCGCGCCCTATGACCTGACTCAGGTGCTGTCCACCCTCACCACCCAGGCCGGGCAGGTCAACGCCGGGCAGCTGGCGACCGCGTTCAACACGATCGCGGCCACGCTGAAGAACGCCCCGCCGGACCTGCGCAGCGCCCTGACCGGCGTCGAGGGGCTGTCGCACACCATCTCCTCCCGCGACGCCGCCCTGACCCAGCTCACCCAGGTGTCAGACCAGGTCACCCACGTGCTGGCCCAGCGCACCACCCAGATCCGCGAGCTCATGGCCTCCGGCAACCAGATCCTCGCCACCCTGTACCAGCGGCGCACCGAGATCCGGGAACTGCTGGCCAGCGTGACCTCCGTGGCCGATCAGCTCAACGGCCTGGTCGCCGACAACCAGAAGAAGATCGGCCCCGTGCTGCGCGACCTGGACCAGGCGCTGACCACGCTGAAGAAGAACGACACCAACATCACCACGGCGATCGACGGCCTGTACCGGTACGCGGGCAGCCTCGGGGAGACCCTCGGCAGCGGCCCCTGGTTCTACGCCTACGTGTCCAACCTCGTCCCCACCAACATGGTGCCGCTGGTGCCGGGCCTGTTCGGGAAGTGACCTCAACGATGAACCTCAAACTCCCCGCCAGCGTCACCCGGAGCCCCCGGCAGCGGTTTATGGCCGGCGCCATCGTTTTCGTGGTGATCGTCGCCGTCGTGTCGGCCGTGTTCGCCCTCGGCTCGGGCAGCTCCGACAAGCACCTGACCGCCTACTTCCCGTCGGCGAACGGCCTGTATACCGGCGACCGGGTCCAGGTGCTCGGCGTGCCCGTCGGGACCATCACGGCCGTCACCCCGCAGAAGGGACGGGTCAAGGTCGAGATGACCTACTCCTCGAAGGTCAAGGTCCCGGCCGGCGCCAAGGCCGCCATCGTGACGCCGACCCTGGTCACCACCCGCACGGTCCAGCTCACCCCCGCCTACCACGGGCGCGGCCCGGTCCTGGGCGACGGCGCGGTCATCCCCGAGCCCCGCACCGCGGTCCCCATCGAATGGGACCAGGTGGAGAAGGAACTCAACAGCCTGTCCACCTCGCTCGGGCCGCGGAGCACGAATGACGGGAAGGTCACCAGCGGGGCCCTGAACCAGGCGCTCAACACCGCCTCCGCCAACCTCAAGGGCAACGGGCAGACGATGCACAACACGCTGAACAGCCTGTCGGCGGCGTCGCAGACCCTGTCGGACAACCGGGGTAACCTGTTCGGCACCCTGGACAACCTCCAGCAGTTCGTCTCGGTCCTCCAGCAGTCCAACGGGCAGGTCAGCGAGTTCGAGCAGCAGATGGCGGCGGTCTCCGGGGTCCTGAACGACAACAAGCAGGGCATCGCCCAGACCCTGTCCACCCTGCACGGGTCGCTCGGCAACATCACCACCTTCGTCGCCAGCAACCGGACCGCCCTGGAGTCCAACCTGAACACGGCGAACTCGGTGACCGCCAACCTGGCCAGGTCCGACACGACCCTGGCCAACATCCTGCAGTTCGCGCCGACCACGCTCGCGAACGTCAACAACATCTACAACCCGATCGACCACTCGATCACCGGGGCGATCGCCCCCAACGCGCTGTCGCAGAACCCGGCCGAGTTCGTCTGCTCGACCATCATGGATCTCGGCGGCACCGGGCCCCAGTGCCAGCAGGCCATCGGCCCCCTGGCGAACATCGCGAAGTCCCGCAACCTTCCCGTGGGCGTGGACCCGGTCAACCGCGGCGGCTTCAACGGCGACACCAAGCCCGCCAGTTCGGCGTCGTCCGCCGGGACGAACTCCTCTTCCTCCTCCGGCTCCAACCAGGGCCTGCTCGGCCTCCTCGGCGGCGGAGGGAGCTCATGAGCCGACGCCTGAAGAAAAGAACCGCGGCCGCGGCGGCGGCGGCCGCCGCGTCGGTGTCGCTGGCCGGCTGCCAGTTCACCGGCTTCGGGTCGCTGCCGCTGCCGTTCACCAGGGGCACCGGGTCGGGCACCTACACCGTCACCGCGCAGGTCGCCAGCACCCAGCACCTGCCGCCGAACTCCGAGGTGATGGTGAACGACGTCGCCGTCGGCACCGTCACCAAGATCAAGTTCGACGACTGGCACTCGGACCTGACGCTGTCCCTGCCCGACCGGGTCAGGCTGCCCGCCAACGCCACCGCCTCGATCGGCCAGAAGTCCATCCTCGGGGCCCTGTTCGTGGAACTGTCGCCGCCGGTGAACGCGAGGCCGGCCGGGACCCTGGCCGCCGGGGACACCATCCCCCTCAGCCGCACCAGTTCCTACCCGTCCACCGAGGACGTGCTGGCCGCGCTGTCCACGGTGCTCAACGGCGGCGGCCTGGGCCAGCTGTCCACCATCACCCGGGAACTCAACGCCACCCTGTCCGGCCACACCGCGCAGATCCGGGAGCTGCTGTCCAACGTGCAGATCCTGGCCGACACCCTCAAGCAGCAGCGCGGCACCATCGTCGCCGCCGTCTCGAACCTGAACGACCTGTCCGCCTCGATGCGCAAGCAGGACGCCACCCTGGCCAGCGCCCTGGACCAGATCCCGGGCGGCCTGAAAGTCCTCGTCAATGACGAAGGCAAGCTGAACAGCGCCCTGGTCGCGGTGTCGAACCTGTCCACCGTCGCCGACCAGGTCATCAACAGCTCCAGCGCCAACCTGATCACCAACCTGAAGAACCTGCAGCCGATCGCGGCGAAGCTCGCCGACGCCGGTCCGCACCTCGCCGGCGCGATCAACGTCCTGGCGACCTACCCGTTCCCGGTCAAGTCCGTGCTGGCGGGCCAGTGGGGCGACTACGGCAACCTGTACCTCACCCTCGACCTGACGCTGCCCGACCTGGAGAAGCTCTGGCTCGACGGCTCCCCGCTGCAGGGCCTGGCGAACAGCGGCAGCAATGACAAGCCGGCCGGCAACCCGCTGACCTCGCCCCTGAAACTTCCCAACCTCAAACTCCCGAACGGATCAAAGTCCACCCCGTCCTCCGGCTCTTCCGGGTCGTCGGGTTCCGGCTCGGGCTCAGGCTCGGGTTCCGGGAGCGGCGGTCTCGGCGGGATCGTCAAGGGACTCACCGGAGGAGGCAGCTGATGGGTGGCAAGATGGTCCGCTACCAGCTCATCGCATTCGTCCTGGTCACGGTGCTCGGCATCTCGTACGCGATGACCCAGTACTTCGGCCTGGAACGGATCCTCGGCTTCGGCCAGTACCGCGTGTCGGTGCAGCTGCCCGACACCGGCGGCCTGTACCAGGGCGCCGACGTCACCGAAGAGGGCGTCACCGTCGGCCGCGTCCAGTCGGTCGACGTCCACGGCCACGGCATCCTGGCCTCGATCAGCCTCAACAACGGCACCCAGATTCCGTCCCGGAATCTCAAGGCCGCCGTGATGAACACCTCCGCCGTCGGCGAGCAGTACCTGGAGCTCACTCCCGGCTCGAAGAGCGGCCCCGACCTGGCCGCCGGGGACGTCGTGCCCAGGAGCGAGGTCAGCCTCCCGCCGAACCCGACCCAGCTGCTCGGCAACCTGAACGCGCTCCTGAAGTCGGTGCCCCAGAAGCAGCTGGGCACCACCATCAACGAGCTCTACACCGCGTTCAACGGCAGCGGACCCCAGCTCCGGCAGCTGCTGACCTCCGCCGGGAACCTGCTCGCGACGGCCCAGCAGAACGCGACCCCCACCAAGAACCTGATCAACCAGCTCCAGCCGGTGCTGGGCACGCAGCAGGCCAACAGCGGCAACATCAAGCAGTTCAGCCGCGACCTGCAGTCGGTGTCGGCGCAGCTGAAGGCCAGCAACCCCGACCTGAGCGGCACCCTCGCCGAGGCCCCCAGCGCCATCGGCCAGCTGAACGCCCTGATCGGCCAGATTCAGCCGACGGTGCCGCTGCTGCTGGCCAACCTCACGTCGGTCGGCCAGGTCCTCCACGTCTACATCCCGGGCATCCGCCAGTCCCTGGTCATCCTCCCCGCGGTCATCAACAACATCGACGCGGCGACCATGGACTCCGGCGTGCCCGGTTCGGCGAACGCGGTGTTCGCCAGCCAGGTCAACAGCCCGGCCGCCTGCACCAAGGGCTACAACAACACACCCCGCGACCCGTATGACACGCGGACCATCCCGCCGCCCAAACAGGAGCCGCACTGCACCGAGCCGCAGAACTCGCCCATCGACGTCCGCGGCGAGCGCAACTCCCCGTGCCCGAACAACCCGTCCGTCCGCTCGGCCACCGCGGCCGGCTGCGGCCTGTACTTCGGTGACACGGCGGCGTCGGAGTCCAGCGACTCCGGCAAGGGCGCGTCGTCCGGGTCGTCGTCGGGCTCCGGGTCCGGGTCCGGCGGCAACGGCGCCGGCACCTACGACCCGTCGTCGGGTCTCCTCGTCGGCCCCAGCGGCATGATCTACTCCGCCGGCCAGGGGACGCTCCGCGGCACCGGCCCCACCACCCTCCAGGGCCTCCTCCAGCAGTCCCTCGGCGGTTAGCCGGGGCTCTGGCCCGCGCCGCGCGGCTCGCGTCTAGTGCTGGACGCGGCGCGCGGTGCGGGTGAGGTGCTGGCGCATGACGCGGGCGGCGGCGTCGGCGTCACGGCGCCGGACCGCCTCTATGAACTGCTCGTGCTCCTCGGTCCCGCGGCCGCCCATCTCGGGGGCGACCTCGCGCGCCTCCTCCAGGGACATCAGGATCGGGCCGCGGAAAGACTCGACGAGCATTTCCAGCGCCGGGTTGTGCGTGGCCTGGGCGACCGCCGTGTGAAATTCCAGCGACATGTCCATGGTGTAGTCGCCGGCGCGGAGCGCTTCCTCGGCGCGCTCGCAGATCTTCTCCAGCCGGGCGAGGTCGTCCTCGGTGGCCCGCTCGCAGACCAGGGGGACGATGCCGACCTCGAGGATCATGCGGACCTCGGTGACGTTGGACGCGCTGATCACCGACAGCGTGAGGAGGTCCGCGAGGCCCTCGCCGACCCGGTTGCTCGTCGGCGCGGTGACGAAGGCGCCGCCCCGGGCGCCCACGCGGATGTCGACCAGCCCGGCGGACTCCAGCATGCGCAGGGCCTCGCGCATGGTGACCCGGCTGACCCCGAAACGCTCGCACAGTTCCCGTTCCGGCGGGAGCCGGTCACCGGGCTTGAGCTGGCCCTCGCGCATGAGCTCGCGGATCTTCTCCACGATGACCTCGGACATGCGGCCGACGCTGACCTTGCTGAACAGTTCGGGTCCGGCGACCGGGGAATCGGTTCCCTTGCCGCCTCCTGCCTTTGCCCCCGACGCGGCCATTGTGGGTCCTCCTCGCGCGCGCCGGACCGGGCCGGCGCGGTGGTGATGCTTCACTATAGGTTAAGGAATTATGGTTGGCCCAATACTGTAACCGTACGCCATCGGCGTTTCCCGGATCCCGGGGACATGTGTGGTTGCCTTGCGCGGTTCCCGTCCCTCATAATGGTATGACCTTAGTCCAAAAATGGGAGGAGTTCCGTGCCCTACTTCATCGCCGCCCCCTGCATCGACGTGATGGACAAGTCCTGCGTCGAGGAGTGCCCGGTCGACTGCATCTACGAGGGCGAGCGCAAGCTCTACATCAACCCGGGCGAGTGCATCGACTGCGGCGCCTGCGAGCCCGCCTGCCCCGAGGAGGCCGTCTTCACCGACTTCAAGGCGCCCGCCGAGGACGGCGAGTTCATCGCCGACAACGCGCGTTTCTTCGCCGAGCCGCTGCCGGGCCGGGGCGAGCCGGTCGGAACCCCGGGCGGCAGCGCCATGATCGGCCCCGTGGGCGCAGACACCGAACGCGTCCGGGCCTGGCGGGCCGCGTAGCCGGGCGGGCGCGGCCGCCCGGGCGGGCAAGTCGCGGGGACCCTCGACGGCAGATGAAGGTCAGAGGTATAACTGTAAGACCAATAGCGGGCAAGCCGGGAGCCGGCGGGCCGGCAGAGACGAAGGAGTCGGCAATGGCGAAGAGCGGACGCGTTTTCCTGCGGGGGATGACCTCGGAAACCTACGGGCTCAAGGAGTTCCGGTCGGCGCAGCTGGCCGCGCCCCGGGTCCGGGACAACTCGGTGGTCACCGACGACGCGAAGGTCGGCCACTCCGGTGACTCGGACCAGTCCAGGACATGGTGGCGAGTCGGCCCCGGCGACGATCCGTTCCTGACCCAGACCCTGCAGGTGCACTTCGTGCAGCTGCCCCCGCGGTCGTCCAACCACGGGCACGGCCACCAGAACGAGGCCGCCTTCTACATCCTCGAGGGCCGCGGCTACGAAATCCACGACGACCAGCGCTACGACTGGGAAAAGGACGACCTGGTCATCGTGCACACCGACTCGGTGCACCGGCACTTCAACCCCTACGACGAGCAGGCGACCGCCCTGGTCATGAAGGCCAAGTCGACCTGGATGTACCTAGGCCTGATCCAGCAGGGCCGCTCCGGCCCGGTCGCCGAGCCGGAGCGGTTCGGCGAGCGCGTCGACTGGTCGCAGATCTGGACCCCCGACGTGGAGAAGCGCCGCAAGGTGGTCAAGCCGTCGGAGACCACGTGGGAGACCACCCCGCTCGGCAAGGTCCGCGTGCTCAGCTCGCCCGGGAAGACCGACGTCCGCACCTTCAGCGTCGACGCCTTCGAGCTGGAGATCCCGGCCGGGAGCAAGTCCGGCCGCCGCTGGCACATGGCCGACGAGATCCTCTACGTCCTCGACGGCGAGGGCTACAGCCTGCACTGGGAAGTCGCCGCCGACATCGACGAGAAGTACCACGCCCGTATCGCCAACGAGCCGACCCGGCACGAGATCAGGAAGGGCGACACCCTCTACGTCCCGCAGAACACCGTCGCCCAGCACTTCAGCGCCGACGGCCGGCCGCTGCGCCTGCTGTCCGGCCAGAACCGCGTGTTCAAGCAGCTCGGCTACGACCGGGTCGCCTACCTGGAGAACGCGCCGGAGTACAGCGGATGACCGCCGCGGGCGAGCAGGCGGCGGCCGCCTGGCGCGATGAGTCCTTCGCCCGGTCCTGGGCCGACGGCGACTCCTTCCGGGACCTGCTGAACTTCCCCCGGCACCTGGCGGCGGCCATCGTCGAGCACGACAACCCGGCGCCGGCGACGATCATCGACGTCGCCGCGGGCCCGGGCGCCGTCCTGGCCGTGTTCCTGGACGCTTTTCCCGGTGCGAAGGGCATCTGGACCGACGCCTCGGAGGCCATGCTGGACCTGGCCAAGGAGAACCTGGCCCGGTTCGGCGACCGGGTGACCTACCGGCTCGCCGACATGACCGACCTGAGCGCGGTGACCCCCGAGGGCAGCGCGGACGTCATCACCACGTCCCGGGCAGCCCACCACCTGGACCGTGACGCCCTGGCCCGTTTCTACGCCGACGCCGCGAGCCGCCTCCAGGACGGCGGCTGGCTGGTCAACCTCGACCACATCGGCCCGGACGACGTGTGGGACCAGCGGCTGCGCGCCGTCCGCAAGCAGTTCTCCGTCGCCGACGGGCCGAAGCTCAAGCACCACCACAACTACCCGCTGACCAGCGTCGCCGACCACCTCGACGGCTTCGCGGCGGCGGGGGTCAACGACGTCGAGATTCCCTGGCGGGCGTTCTACACCTGCCTGTTCACGGGCCGCAAGGCCGGATGACCGGTCGCGACGAGCGGCGTACGCGGAAGAGCCTGATAAGCACATGCTGAAGCAAGAGATCAACGAACTCCTGACCCAGACCGGGCCCGGCACCCCCATGGGCGACCTGTTCCGCCAGTACTGGATCCCGGCGCTGCTGGCCGAGGAACTCCCGGAGAACGACTGCGCGCCGGTGCGGGTGAAGCTCCTGTCCGAACGGCTGATCGCGTTCCGGGACACCGACGGCCGCTACGGCCTGGTGGACGAGTTCTGCGCCCACCGCGGCGCGTCCTTGTGGTTCGGGCGCAACGAGGAATCGGGCCTGCGCTGCGTGTACCACGGCTGGAAGTACGACGTGAACGGCCAGTGCGTCGAGATCCCCTCCGAGCCCGAGGAACGGCACAGCGCCCTGTGCGCCAAGATCAAGCTCACCAGCTACCCGCTGGTCAAGATCGGCGACCTGCTGTGGACCTACATGGGCGACCCGGCGAACACCCCCGACCTGCCGGAGTGGGAGTTCGCCCGGGTGCCCGCCGGGCAGGCCTTCACCTCCAAGCGCTGGCAGGAGTGCAACTGGCTGCAGGCCCTCGAAGGCGGCATCGACTCCAGCCACGTGTCCTGGCTGCACGGTGACGGGCTGAAGAACGACCCGCTGTTCAAGGGGTCGCAGGGCAACAAGTACAACCTCGCCGACCGCAAGCCGTTCTTCGAGGTCGCCGAGTCCGACGGCGGCCTGTATATCGGGGCGCGCCGCAACGCCGAGGACGACAGCTACTACTGGCGGGTCACGCCCTGGGTGATGCCCTGCTTCACGATGATCCCGCCCCGCGCCGACCATCCGGTCCACGGCCACTTCTGGATCCCGATCGACGACGAGAACTGCTGGGCCTACAGCTACGACTACCACCCGACCCGTGCCCTCACCGGCAGCGAGCTTCAGGCCATGCGCGAGGGGAAGGGCGTGCACAACGAGTACGTGCCCGGCACGTACCGCCCGCTGCAGAACAAGGACAACGACTACCTGATGGACCGCGAGGCCCAGAAGCGAGGAGAGACCTACTCCGGGATCCGGGGCATCGCCATACAGGACGCGTCCCTGCAGGAGAGCATGGGCCCGATCGTCGACCGGACCAAGGAACGCCTCGTGTCCACCGACAGCGGCATCATCATGGCCCGCCGCAAGCTGTGGCGCGCGGTGGAGGCGCTGCGCGACCACGGCACCACGCCGCCCGGCGTCGACACCGCGCACCAGGCCGTCCGGTCCGCCGCCATCGTCCTGCCGAAGGACCAGGCGTTCGTCGAGGGCTGCGGTGACGCGCTGCGGGTGCGCCCGGGCGAGAAGCACGCGTCGGTCTGATCATGACCCCGTTCCGGATCGACGCGCCCGCGTTTCCGCACCGGAGCTCGCGGGTCATCGCGCTGGACCCGGGGGCGGCCGCGGCCGTCGCGGGCACGGAGCATGATCCGCTGCGTCCCGGCGACGTGCTGCCCGGCGAGGAACTGGACGGCGCGGACACGGTGGTCCTGGTCGCCTCGCCGCAGTCAGCGGGGCTGGACGGAACCAGGGCGGCGGCGTCGGCGATCGGCGACGCCGCCGCGGCCCGCGGCATCACGACCGTCGGGATCGTCCTGCCCGGCGGCACGTCCCCCGACCCGGCCGTGTCCGCGCTGCGGCCCAACGCGATGGTCCTGCTCATTCTCCGCGACGCCACCGACCTGCCCGAGATCCTGTCCGCCCTGCGAGTCTGACGGAAGATGAACCGGAAAATCACTCTCCCTGCCCTGGCGGCCCGCAAGCACGGCGGCGACATCATCGTCGGCGTGGTCGCCTACGACTACCAGACCGCGGCCATCGCGGACCGGGCGGGCGTCGACATCGTGTCCGCCGGGGACTCGGTCGGCGTCAACCTCTGGGGCCACGACAGCCCCCTGGAAGTCACCCTGGAGGAGATGATCCTCGTCGGCCGGGCCGTCCGCCGTGGCGTGACGAACGCGCTGGTCAGCGTGGACATCCCGTTCGGCCCGGTGCAGGAATCCACGGCCAGCGCGGTCCGGGCGGCGATCCGGCTCGCCAAGGAGGCCCGGGCCGACCTGGTCAAGATCGACGGCGCCGCCAGCTTCCCCGAGGCGGTGGCGGCCGTGACCCGGGCCGGGATACCGGTCTGGGCCCAGATGGGCATCACCCCGCAGACCGCCCTGCGGCACGGCGTCAGCTACGAGGAAACCCTCACCGGGGCGTCCGTGCCGCCGTCCCTCACCGACGACCTGGTGGCCGAGGCCCGCGTCCTGGAGAAGGCGGGCGCAGCCCTGCTGGACTTCCAGAACTCCGGCCCGGTGGCCGGCCCCGCCGTCACCGGCGCGGTCGGCATCCCGGTCATCGGCGGCGCGGGCGGCGGCCCGTGGCTCGACGGCCGGGTCCGCCTCGCCCAGACCGCGGCCGGGTCGGCCGCGAAGACCCTCGGCACCGCGCCCGACAGCTACGCGCACGTCGCCCAGGCCACCCTGGACGCGTTCACCGCCCTCATCGCCGACGCCAGGGCCGGCCGCCGCGTCAAGGGGGACCGCTGATGCCCGCCGCCGAGATCGACGGCATCGCCACCCACTACGAGATCCGCGGCGACGGCCCGCCGCTGCTGATGTTCTCGCCCGGCGGGTTCAACGCGACCCTGGCCAACTGGACCGGCTTCAGCGTCTACGCCCGCCTCAACCTGATCGGCCACCTCGAGAAGTCCTACACCTGCGTGCTGTTCGACCGCCGCGAGTCCGGCCGGTCCGGCGGCCGGGTCGAGCGGATCACGTGGGACGACTACGCCGCGCAGGGCAAGGGCCTGCTGGACCATCTCGGCATCGACCGGGCGCACCTGATGGGCGGCTGCGTGGGCTGCAGCGCCGCGGCGGTCCTCGCCGCCCGCTGGCCGGACACGGCGGCGTCCATGGTGCTGTACTCCCCGGCGGGCGGTGCGCGGTACCGCCTGGCGCAGCAGTCGAGGTTCGCCCGGCACCTGTCCTATGCCACCGAACGGGGCGTCGCCGCCGTGGCCGCCCTGGCGGCTTCCACGGACGCGGGCTTCTCGAAAGATCCCCGGGTCGGCCCCTGGGCGAGCGTGCTCCGGGCCGATCGGGAGTTCGCGGCCGCCTACGCGAGCCAGGACGCCAGACGGTACGAGACCGTGGTCGCGGGAATGGGCCGGACCCTGTTCGACCGGGACACCGTGCCCGGGCCCGAGGCGGAGGACCTGCTGGGCCTCGGCGTGCCCGCCCTCATCGTTCCGGGCCAGGACGCTTCCCACGCCCCGTCGGCCGCCCGTTACCTGGAGGAATGCCTGCCGGCGTCGGTGTACTGGGACATGCCGGTGAGCGGGCAGACAGAGGAGACCGCGCCCGCCCGGGTCCTGGAGTTCCTGGCATCAGCGCAGGGGCAGTGACTCGCCCCGCTCCAGCGCGGCGATCTGGTCCAGGCGCGCGGCGTGCCGGCCGCCCTTGAACGGCGTCGTGACCCACAGGCTCGTGATCATCCAGGCCAGGTCGGGGGCGACGATCTTGGCGCCGAGGATGAGGACGTTCGCGTCGTTGTGGGCGCGGGCGATCTCGGTGGTGAACAGGTCGTGGCAGACCCCGGCGCGGATCCCGCGGATCTTGTTGCAGGCGATCTGCTCGCCCGACCCGGAGCCGCCGACCATGATGGCCCGGTCGGCGGCGCCGCCGGTGACCGCGCGCCCGAGGGCGGCGCACAGCGGCGGGTAGTCCACGGTCTCGTCGCCGTTGGTGCCGAGGTTGGACACCTCATGTCCCTCGGCGGCGAGCCGCTCGATGAGGTGGTTCTTCAGGAGGACGCCGTTGTGGTCGGCGGCGATGGCGATCCGCACGGTTATCCCTTCAGGTCGTGGGTGCCGTCGGCGAAGATCTCCTCCGCCGTGAACGGCCGGTCGAGGATCTTCTGGTCGGCGGCGTAGGAGATGAGCTGGTCGATCATCGACCGGTTGGGCTCGATGCCGTACGGCATGGGGTCGGCGCCGGTGATCTCGGCGACCCTGGTGTACCGGCGCTCGTTCGGTCCCGGGTCGGTGATGGCGCCCGCGGCGAGGGCGGCGACGTAGCGCCGTTTGGACTCGGCGTACGCCTCGAACAGGGCCGGGGCCAGGTCCGGGTGCCGCGCCAGGAGTTCGTCGCGGACGACGACCACGTGGTTGATCGGGTAGTAGCCGCGCTCGCGCAGCGCCCGGTAGCCCGCCTCCTCGGCGTCCGGAATAAGCGGCCTGGTCTCCGGGCCCGCCGGGATGCCGATGCCCGCGGCCAGTTCGCCCGACGCGACCAGGGCGGGGACGTCCTGGCCGTCGCCGACGGGGACGACGTTGGGCGGCGGGACGTACTCGGCGACGTGCTCGTCGCCGGACAGCATCCAGGTCACCTTGGCCGGGTCGACGCCGTAGAAGTCGGCGAGGATGCCGCGGGCCCACACTCCGGTCGTGACCGTGTAACCGCGGTTCACCCCGACCCGCTTGCCCTCCAGGTCCCCGGGCGCGAGATCCGAGGCGGCGGCGGTGCGGATCGCGCCGTGGTGGAAGTCGCGCACGCAGAACACGGGCAGCGCGGTGAACGGCTTCCCCTGGGCCCGGGCGGCGAGATACGTGGTGAACGCCATCTCGGTGACGTCGTAGGCGAGTTCGCGCACCATCCGGCGGAACGCGCGGATGAGCGGCTGGACTTCGGTGAACTCGAGCGTGAAGCCGCCGGGCTGGACGGATCCGTCCTTCAGCGCCTGGACAGCGCCCTGGTCGCGAGTGACGGTACGGAGAGATAGCTGGCCCATGCCTCCGGACCCTAGCATGGTAATCTGTCAGACCATAAGACCATTCAGGCGGACCGGGCAGCCCGGAGAGCGGAGACATCGTTCATGGCCGAACAGGTGCTCGCAGCGGTAAGAACAGGACCCGGACGGACGGAGCTGCGGGAGTTCCCGATGCCCGACATCCCCGACGACGGGGCCCTGCTGAAGGTCGACGTCGCGGGGATCTGCGGGACCGACGTGAAGATGTACGCCAAGCCGCCGTTCCCCGGCCCGGTGATCATGGGGCACGAGAACATCGGCGTCATCGCGCGGGCCGGGAAGACGTTCGCCGAGCGCCAGGGCGTGAGCGAGGGCGACCGGGTGTTCGTCGAGCACTACGTCGGCTGCATGCAGTGCGAGTGGTGCCGGATCGGGGAGTACCGGCACTGCGAGCTCACCGACTGGCGCACCAACCCCGATGCCCGCCGGTTCGGCTACACCTCGGCCGACAACCCCTACCATCTGTGGGGCGGGTTCGCGCAGTACATGTACCTGCCGTGGAACGCGATCCTGCACAAGCTGCCCGACACCCTGACCTCGGAACTGGCCGGGCTGGCCACCCCGATGTCCAACGGCATCGAGTGGGCGCTGCTCGAGGCCGGCGTCGGCTACGACTCCACCGTGCTGATCCAGGGCCCCGGGCAGCAGGGCCTGTCCCAGACCGTCGCCTGCAAGCAGGCCGGCGCGTCGCTGATCATCGTCACCGGCACCACCAAGGACGCGGCCCGCCTGGAGATGGCGAAGAAGCTGGGTGCCGACGTCGTCATCGACATCGCCCGCGAAGACCCCCGCGAGAAGATCATGGACATCACCCGGGGCAAGGGCGTCGACGTCATCCTGGACTGCACCTCCGGCGCGGGCACCGCCCCGGTCCTGCTCGGCATCGACGTCCTGAAGCGCCGCGCCGGCACCCTCCTGATCCAGGGCGAGCTGGCCGCCTTCCCGGACTTCCCGGTGAAGAAGGTGACGGAGAAGGCCATGACCATCAAGAGCGCGCGCGGGCACAGCTTCCGCGCCTGCGAACTGGCCGTCAGGCAGCTGGCGTCCGGCCGGTTTCCCCTCGGCCTGCTGGCCACCCACACCTTCGGCCTGTCCGACGTCGACCGCGCCATCAAAGCGATCGGCGGCACCGGCGAGGATGAGGACGTCATCCACGTGTCCCTTCTTCCCTGGCAGGAGTAACCATGGCCACCGTCGTCCAGAACATCGAGCGCGCCGACCGCGCCGCCGCCGACGCCTTCGCCGAGTTCGGCGTCGCCACCGCCCACGAGGCCCAGGGCCGCAAGGGGCTGCTGGACCCCGCCCTGAACCCGGTCTACCCCGGCGCGATGATCTCCGGCACCGCCGTCACCGTCAGCGTCCCGCCCGGCGACAACTGGATGATCCACGTCGCGGTTGAGCAGTGCGCCGATGGCGACATCCTCGTCGTCGCCCCCACGTCCCCCTGCGGCGACGGGTACTTCGGCGAACTGCTGGCCACCGCCCTCCAGGCCCGGGGCGTCCGCGGCCTGGTCATCGACGCCGGCTGCCGGGACGTCGCCGAGCTGAAGTCGATGCGCTTCCCCGTCTGGTCCCGCTGCGTGTCCGCGGCCGGCACCGTGAAGGAGACCCTCGGCGACGTCAACCTGCCCCTGGTCTGCGCCGGGCAGCTCGTCACGCCCGGCGACGTGATCGTCGCCGACGACGACGGCGCGGTCGTGGTGCCGCGCGCCGGCGCCGCCTCCGTGCTCGAGGCGACCCGGGCCCGGGCCGCGAAGGAGCAGGCGTCCCGCCAGCGGTACGCCGCCGGGGAACTGAGCCTGGACGTGAACGACATGCGCGGGCGCCTCGCCGAGAAGGGCCTCAAATACGTCTGACCCGGGCTAGGCGGTCCGGGTGCCCCGTCAGCTGGCGGCCCGGCGCCGGTCGTCCCTGATGGTCTCGATGACCAGCACCACCGCCAGCATGAGCACGGGGTCCTGGCCATCGGCGACGTCCACGGCGAACCGTTCCCTCAGCGTCCGCAGCTGGGTCACCGTCGCCGCGGGCTCGTCGCCCCTGGCGATGACGTACTCCCGCCCGGAGAAGTTCCCGTGAGCCTCCATGGGCCCGGCGGGCGAGTCGATCACGAAACGGCGGCCGACTTGCCGTCGACCTCGAATGCCGGCGTCCCCTCGGCGTCCGTCACGGTGAAGTGGGTGCCAAGCGACCACCGTCGCGAGATCAGGTACTGGGAGCCCATGCCCGGGAACGTACCGTTGCCGCGCTCCGGCGGCTCACCTCGATGCCGGAATGTTACGCCGGCCGGAGCGTCTTGTAAATGGTATGACCTTATGCCATGATCTTGTGATCAAGCGCACATTACGCCATGCGAGGGCCGACGACGAGGCCGGCCCGGGAGGAGGATCTGTGCGTAACCACCAGCGTCGCCGGCGGCCCGGGATCGGGGCCGCATGACGCACGACCTGCTTTCGGGCTTCTCCCAGCTGCTCACCCCCGAGGCCATCGGGCTGCTCTTCGCCGGCATGGCGCTCGGCATGTTCATGGGCATGCTCCCCGGCATGGGCGTGTCCCTCGCCCTCAGCCTGATGCTGCCGTTCCTGTACCACATGAGCCCGATCCCGGCGATCACGCTCATGCTGGCCACCCAGGCGGCCTCCTACTACGCCGCCTCGATCACCGCGATCCTGCTGAACACCCCCGGCGCGCCGGAGTCCTTCCCGACGACGCTGGACGGGTTCCCGATGGCCAAACGGGGAGAGGCCGGGCGCGCCCTGGCCATCTCGGCCGTGTCGACCTGGGCCGGCGGCTGGATCGCCTGCGCCGCCCTGCTCATCCTGATCCCTGTCTCCGGCTCGCTGGTCGGGGTGTTCCACCCGCCGGAGTTCGTCGCGATCATCATCCTGGCCCTGGTGCTCATCGGCGGGACCGGCGAATCCACCTCCGCCGGCAAGGTCGTCCTGTCCGGCGCGATCGGCCTGATGCTGTCGTTCATCGGCAGCGACCCGGTCACCGGGATCGCCCGCTTCACCTTCGGCAGCGTCTCGCTGATGGACGGGCTGAACGTGGTGCCGTTCGCCCTCGGCGTCTTCGCGATGACCCAGATGGTGGTGATGTTCGGCCGCAACGAGTCCGTCAGCGGCACCCAGGCGATGCTGAAGAACGCGTTCGGCCGCCAGGTCGGACAGGGCTTCGGCGACGCGCTGCGGGCCTGGATCCACATCCTGCGCTCCGCCCTGGTCGCCAGCGTGCTCGGGCTCATCCCGGGCATCGGGGGCTTCGCCGCCAACTTCATCTCCTACAGCCTCGGCCGGCAGGTCTCCCGGAAACACGGCTCGACGTTCGGCACCGGCGTCCCGGCGGGCGTCGCGTCCGCCGAGGGTTCCTCCCTCGCCAAGGAAGTCGGCTCGCTGGTGCCCGCCGTCGCGCTCGGCCTGCCCTCCGGCGTCGGGATGACCATCTTCATCGCGGCCCTGTCCATCCTCGGGATCCAGCCCGGCCCCGCGCTGCTGAAGTCGCAGCCCGCCCTGCCGTACTCGATGATGTGGATCATGGCCATCGCCGGGCTGCTGTCCTGCGCGATCGGCCTGGTGCTCACCCCCTGGCTCAGCCGGGCGACCAACGTGCGCGGGCCGGTCATGATGCCGGTCATCGTCAGCCTCGCCGTGCTCGGCAGCTTCGCGGCCGTCACCAGCTTCGCCGGAGTCGTCGAACTCGGCGTGTTCGCCCTCATCGGCGTCGTCCTGCGCAAGCTCGGCTACTCCGTCGCCGCGATGACCATCGGCCTCGTGCTCGGGACCACGTTCGCCGACAACCTGCACCTCACGCAGTCGATCTACGGCTGGGGGTTCGTCGCCCGCAGCCCGCTCGCCGACATCTTCCTGGCCGTCACCATCGCGCTGCTGGTCATGATCACCTGGCGGGGCCGGCGCGGCAAGACCATCGTCACCTCCGGCACCCCCGGCCGGGCGGGCCGGGGCCCGAAGCCCGGGCACCCCGTGCTGGAGCCGGCCACCGAGGCCGTCATCGCCGTCGTGTCGGTCATCTACCTGGTCCTCGCTCTCGGCTACCCCGCCGACGCGGGCCGGGTGCCCGCGATCATCGCGGGGATCGTCGTCGCCGTCTCCGTCTTCCGGCTGGCCTCCCGCGCGGTCCGCGGGCTACGGGCGAGAACCGCCGCCGGACCGGGCACCCCGGTTCCCGCCGAACCCGCGCTGGCAGCCGTCTCCGCCGGGGGGCGGGAGAGCAGCGACGATCCGTTCGGCATGCATGATCTTCCCGGAGATCAACCCCCGCCCGGAACCGAACGGATCTCCGGTCCTGTCCCGGACCAGGCCCGGAGCCGGCGCCGGCTGGGCCGCGAGTTCGCCGCGCTCGGCTGGATCTGGGCGGCCATCGTTCTGAGCTACCTGTTCGGCTTCCTCATCGGCGTCCCCGTCGCGGCCGCCGCCTACAGCCTCACCTCCGTCGAATGGAAACGGCGCTCGCAGCGGTTCGCCTACGCGGCCGTCGTCACCGTCGTCGCGTTCGCCATCTCCTACGGCTGCGAATACCTGTTCAACCTCGATTTCTACGGCCTCCTGACCTGAAAGGCTCCATCATGCTCGGTCACGTCACGAAGCGTGCGAGAACCATCGCGGCCGCCGCGGTCGCCACCGCGTCCGTCGCCGCCCTCTCCGCCTGCCACCCCGGCTCCGCCGCCTCCGGCGCCAGTTCGGGCGGCGGTGCCAGCGACTTCAAGGGCAAGACCGTCACCCTGATCGTGCCGGACAAGCCCGGCGGCAGCTACGACACCTATGCCCGGCTGTTCGCCCCGTACGTGGCGAAGAACCTCGGGGCCACGATCAACATCGAGAACATCCCCGGCGGCGGCACCCTCCAGGGCAGTAACCGGATGGCCGCCTCTCCCGCCGACGGGACGACGATCGGCATGGTGAACGTCGGCGGCGACGTGGCCAGCCAGGTCGAGAAGAACCCCGGCCAGAGCTTCGACATGAAGAAGATCAGCTGGATCGGCCAGCCCGCCCAGGTCCCGAACGCCGTGGTCACCCAGCCGGGATCCAAGGTGACCAGCTTCGACTCGCTGCTGCGCTCCAAGTCCACCGTGCACGTGCTCGACATCCGCAACGGCGTCGGCGACATGCTCAACCGGGTCGTCTTCGGCGCGTTCGGCATCCCGCACAGCCTGGACACCGGCTTCGAGCACACCTCCGACCTCAAGCAGGGGTTCATCGCCAAGGACGGCCAGGTGATCCAGGAGGCGATGTCCACGCTCTACCCGCTGATCGCCGGCCACGAGGCCACGCCGCTGCTCGTCGTGGGAACGCCCGGCGCCAGCTACGCCAAGGTCCTGTCCGGGGTGCCCACGCTGCAGTCCGAACTGGCGAAGGCCAGGCTCTCCTCCTCGCAGTCCGCGGCGGTGAAGGAAGCCCTCGCGCTGGGCAACCTGGCCGACGACTTCGCCGCGCCACCCGGCCTGCCGCCCAAGGACCTGACCGTCCTGCGGCAGGCGTTCGCCAAGGCGGCCGCCGACCCCGCGCTGCGCAAGGGGGCGGCCAAGCAGTCCCTGCCGGTGTCCTGGACCGACGGGGCGACGACGCGGGGCCAGGTGATCCAGGCCCTGTCCGCCTCGCCGGCCATCGCCCCCTACGTCAACAAGTAAGGAGGCCGTTCGTTGGCCACCAAGACGACCACCAAGGTCGCGCACTACTACGTGCAGAAGGAACGCCGCGCCCAGTTCCTCGAGGACTGGCGGGCCAACCACCGCACCGTCGTCGCCCTCGAGGACGTCGAGATGCACGACACCAGCCGCGGCATGCGCCGCGGCGTGTACGTCGGCGCCGACGGCGGGCGGGCCACCCGCACCATGGACGCCACCGCCCACGAGATCGACCCCGGCGTCGTAAGCACCGTGCACCGGCACTCGTGGGACGCCATGATGTTCTGCGTCGCGGGGGAGGCGTGGACCGAGATCGACGGCGAGCGCGTCGAGTGGGGGCCGGGAGACTCGCTGCACCTGCCCGCGTGGGCGTGGCACCGGCACGGAGGTGCCTCTTCTTCCGGCGCCCGGTTCCTCACTTTCTCGTCGGAGCCGATGCTGGAGACGATGGGCATGGCGTTCCTCGAGGAGGGCGGCGACGCCGACGTGTCGACGCTGCCGCCCCGGCCGCCATACGCCGCTGGTATTTCGGGTGATGACCCCTATGCGGAACGGCTGCGGCGGCTAGCCGCCGACCAGGACGCGCGGCGCAGCGGACGCCTCCACACCAGCTGGGATGACCTGGAGATGCTGCCTACTCCGCGCGGCACCCGCACCACGTTCCTGCTGGACCGGGCCATCGGCTACCAGGCGTCCGGCATCACGATGGCCATGTTCGAGATCGGACCGGGCCGAGGCCAGTCCATGCACCGTCACCCGGGCGAGGCCTGGCTCTACGTCGTCGAGGGCCACGGCCACTCCTACCTCGGGGCCGAGCCCGAGGGCGGCCAGACCTACGAATGGAAGAAGGGCGACATCATCGTCGTCGACCACTACCTGTGGCACCAGCACGTCAACGACGACCCCGACAACACCGCGCGCGTGGTGCGGATCCACATGTTCGACAGTCTCCTGGAGACCATGCGGGCCCTGTGCGATCCGCTGGTCCTGTTCGAGGAGCCGCCGGACCACATCCGCGACAAGCAGGCCGGCGACCCGACCACGGTGGACTGGCCGCCGCTCAGCCGGCCGACGTGGCCGTGACTGTCTCAGGCGACCTCCCGCGCGGCGTCACCGGCGTCCACGCGCTGCCGGCCGGCCACCACGACGGCCCGTGGGACTCCATCGTCGTCCCGGACGGCACCAGGGAACGCCTGCTGGGCACCGCCCTGGTCAGCATGCTGCACGGGCGGCGCCTGTCGGCGCTGCCCGCCGCGGCGTCGCCGAGCGGCCTGATCGTACTGGCCGGGCCGCCCGGCACCGGGAAGACGACGCTGGCCCAGGGGCTGGCCCAGGCCGCCGCGCTGGCCGTGGCCCAGCACGGCGCGACCACGCTCATCGAGGTCGACCCGCACGCCATGCCGAGCGAGATGCTCGGGGAAAGCCAGCGGAACGTGGTCCGGCTGCTGCGGGACCACGTCCCGCAGCTGGCCGGGTCCCGGCCGCACGTCATCGTGGTGATCGACGAGGTGGAGAGCTTCGCGATGCGGCGGAGCCTCGCGTCGTTCGAGACCAACCCGGTGGACGTGCAGCGCGCCACCGACGCCGTGCTGGCCGGGCTGGACCACCTCGCGACGGCGCTGCCCGGCGCGGTCATCGTGACCACCACCAACTTCGTGTCCGCGGTCGACGAGGCGTTCCTGTCCCGGGCCGACCTGGTGATCGAACTCGGCCTGCCGGGTCCTGACGCGCGGGCCCGGATCATGGAGATGGCCCTGTCAGACCTGGCGCTGTCGTGGCCGTCGCTGTCGGACCTGGCGTCGGATCCGGCGCTGCACAAGGAGGTGGCCGGGCTCACCGAGGGCTGGGACGGGCGGCGGCTGCGGAAACTGCCGCTGGCCGTGCTCGGCTCCGACCCGGCCCTGGCCCGCGACCCGGAGTCCCTGACCGCGCGGCGGCTGAGGGACGCGGCAGCCTGGGGAAGGAGCGAGCCCGCCTGAGCGACCGTGATCACCGAGGCGGAACTGGGGGAGCGGGCTGGCTGACAGGTTCCGCGACCCGGCCCCCGATGTCTGCCGGGGCCTTCATGATGCTGTAGTCACCGGGGCGGAAGACGGCGGTGCCGCGGTACTCCGCGGACAGGCCGGGCCAGTTGGCGGTGACCCGGCCGTGGGCGTTGCGGTACCAGGAGGTGCACCTGGTCCAGACGCTGCCGGCGAGCCGCGCCTGGATGCGGTCGTCGAACTCCGTGGCGACGCCGGGCTTGAGGTCGAGCGGCGCGCCGCTTTCGGCGAGCCGGCCGACGTAATCCCTGATGTAGCGGGCCTGTGTTTCGAGGAAGTAGATGATCGATCCGCCGCCGGTGTTCGTGTTGGGGCCGTACATGATGAGCATGTTGGGGAACCCCGGGACGGTCAGCCCGTAGTAGGCGGATGCCCCTTCTGCCCATGCTTTGTCCAGGGGCAGGCCGTCGACGCCGGTGACGGTCATCGGGGCGAGGAATTCGGCGGCGGCGAACCCGGTGCCGTAGATGATCACGTCGGCCTCGTGGAGGTGCCCGTCGCCGGTGCGCACGCCGGCGGGCTCGATCGCCGTGATGGGATCGGTGACCACCTCGACGTTGTCCTGGGCGAGGGCTGGCAGGTAGTTGTCGGAGGCCAGGATGCGTTTGCAGCCGAGCGGGTAGTCGGGCCAGACCTTCTCGAACAGTCCCGGCTTGCCTGCGGTCTGCCGTTTCATGTGCCACTTGGCGTAGGCGGTGAAGACCCTGGACAGGGCCGGGGAGTACACGAAGCTGCTGGTGACGGTTTCCAGGTAGGTCCACCAGGCGAGGCGCTCGGTGGCCTGCGTGAACGGCAGTGCCCGGAACAGCCGGTGATGCAGCGGCCCGTAGCCGGCGTCCAGGCGGGGCGCGATGTGGGGCGGGGTCCGCTGGAACAGGGCCAGCGACCCCGCGCGGGGCTGGATCTGGGGGACGAACTGGATCGCGGACGCGCCGGTCCCGATGACGGCGACCCGGCGTCCGCTCAGGTCGACGTCATGCTCCCAGGCCGCGGAGTGGAACGCGGGCCCGGCGAACGTGCCGATGCCGTCGATCTGCGGGTACGCGGGCCGGGACAGCTGGCCCACCGCCGGGACCAGCACGTCGGCGGTCAGCGTGTCCCCGGACGCCAGCGTGACGGTCCACTGCCGGGCGACGTCGTCCCAGGTACACGCCCGGACCTCGGCACCGAACCTGATGTGACGGCGCAGGTCGTACTTGCCGGCGACCATCTTCAGATAGTCGTGAATAGCGGACTGGGGCGCGTACCGCCTGGGCCAGCCGGGGTTGGGCTCGAATGAGTACGAGTACAGCGGGGTGGGGACGTCACAGGCCGCGCCGGGGTAGGTGTTGTCGCGCCATACGCCGCCGACCTCGCCGGCCTTCTCCAGCAGGGTGATACTCGTGTGGCCGGCGTTCTTGAGCTCGATCGCGGCGGCCAGGCCCCCGAACCCGGTCCCGATGATGATGACGGAGAGCTGGCCGGTCATGAGTCGGCTCCGCCCGCGCGGTGGTACGTCAGGTCGGCCTGCACGCGCAGCCCCGCCGCCACCAGCACCTCGCGCGCCGCGGCGCGCTGCCGGTCCTCGAACCGGCGGCGCCCGCCGGGCACGGCGTACGCGGCCGCCCGCCGCAGGACGTTGACCGCCGCGTGCCGGAGAACCGGCAGCAGCGCGGAGAGCCGCGGGTTGTCGAACCCCAGCGTCGTGGCCGCCTTCTCGCCGAGCAGCAGGTGCATGATCAGCGTGTTCGCCGCGGTGACCCGGTTGAGCGTCCTGGCCTCGCGCGGGTTCCGCGGGTCGAGCCCGAACAGGTCCGGATAGGCGCGCAGCAGCGCGCCGCCCAGCTCGCGGCCGCTCGCGCGCGTGACGTCGTCGAGCCGGATCTGGTGATTCATCTGCACGGCGGCCAGCCGCCACTGGTCGGCCTCGTCGGCGGCGATCAGCTCCGGGGCGACGCCGACCAGGCAGGCGACGTAACGCCACAGGTGCAGGACCGCGCCCCGGTCCCGTCTCGTCATGAAGTGCCCGTGGGCCAGGCTCAGCGCGATCGTCATGACGGAGAACAGGATCGGGGTCGCCACGTAGACGCCCTGGTGGATCGGCAGTTCCGACTCCGGCCAGCCGGGCGTCTGGCCGATCCCGGACCGCATGAACCCGTGCGTCAGCCGCACGCGGACCGCGGCCCGGTAGCCGTCCTCGCCCGGGTACAGCGCGCCCGGTGATGTCACCTCGCCCACCCAGGTGAGCGTCTCCACCGCCCGCCGGGCCGCCTTCCTGTGCAGGTCGCCCGACCGCAGCAGGACCTGGTTGGCGTCCTCGGCGAGGTAGCTCATGGCCAGCCCCATCGCGAACACGGGCATGATGTCGGCGCCGACGGACTGATATACGCGGCTGCCGCGTTCCAGCTTCTCCGGGTCAATCCAGTACGGCACGTTCTCCACTGCCTGGAAGAACGTGACCAGTTCCTCCGGTGCGCCCTCGACGGACCCGACGCCGTCGGTGAGAGCCTGCTCGAACTGGACCCGGAGCTGCTGCCCGCCGCCGTTCTTGATCCGTGCGACCAGGGCGTCGGCGAGCGGATCGCCGGCCGAGCGCCAGCGGGCGAAGCTCTCGTCCTGAGCCCGGACCGGGCGAAGGTCGGGCAGGCCGTACAGCAGGCGGGCCAGCTTCAGCGCGGGCTGGGACAGCAGTTCGTGCCCAGGCACCCGTCCGGTCACGTACCTGCCCGTCCCGCTCGTCTGCGCCGCCAGGTCTTCCGCGCTCCGCGAGGGCGCCGGGTGCGGGCCAGGCGTCACGGTGCTTCCGTTCGAGCCCTGGACGGGATGTTCGGCAGTTACCACGGTGTTCAGTCCTCGCTTCGGTCCGTGCGGGGGGTGATGCGGCTGACTCGGGGCTCAAGCAGCCCGGCCAGCATCGGGCGCGTGTCCTGCCACGTGCGCTCGAGGTCCTCGTCGGCGTACAGGCACCGGCGCATGGCCAGGCCGCGCATGGTTGCCAGCGCCGTGCGGGCCGCCGCGGCGGCTCCGGGCTTGGCCACCGTCTCGGGGGCGACCTGCGCGGCGAGCGTCATGACCTCGCGGTCGATGCGCTCTTCCACGGCCAGCAGGTGCTCGCGAAGTTCCGGGTCCGTGCGCGCCGCGACCCACAGCTCCAGCGCGACCACGAACGTCGGCCCCGCGTAGAAGCTCCACGCCACGTCCAGCGCCGCGCCCGTGCCGAACCGCGGTGACCGGGCGAGATCGTCGCGCATCGCCTGGATCCGCAGCTCCGCCAGCTGGTCGACGGCGGCCGAGACCAGCGCCGCCTTGGTACCGAAGTGATGCAGGTGACTGCCGACCGAACGGCCGGCCCGGCGGCAGATGTCGGCCACCGACACCTTCGCGTAGCCGGACTCGGCCATGAGCTCCAGGGTCGCCGACAGCAGGGCCTGGCGGCTCGAGGCGGTCCGCTCGGACTGCGTGCGCCGCGTCCTCTGCGTTGTCCGTGTCTGGGCCGATGCCATGCGGTCATCCTACATCAATGCGTTATGTACGTAATGTTTTTATGGTCGATGCGCGATCCTGAGCCGAGGGCGCCCTTCATTATGCCCGCTATTGGTATTACCATTTGCCCAAAGCGATCTATGGAGGGTTCATGGCCACCGATGCCCGTGTCTCGGACGACCTCGCGAAGAAGTTCGCCAAGGAGAAGGATTCGCCCTACGTCCGCTGGGTCGAGGCGGAGGGCCTCGACATCATCGGCGCCCACTACGTGCCCGACCTCAGCACCGTCGAGCTGAAACCGTGGGAGCGCCGCGGCGGCCGCGGCGTCTTCATCAACCACGAGGCCTCCCGCACGTCGAACGACTGCTACGTCTGCGAGATCCCGGCGGCCGGGAAACTCGCCCCGCAGCGCCAGCTGTTCGAGGAGATGATCCTCGTGCTGTCCGGGAACGGCTCCACCACGGTCTGGAACGACGCCGGCGCCAAGGTGACCTTCGAGTGGGGCCCCGGGTCGCTGTTCGCCATCCCGCTGAACACCTGGCACCAGCACTTCAACGGCTCCGGCGCCACCGCCGCCCGCTTCGTGGCGTCGACCAACATGCCGCCCATCATCAACCTCTACGATGAGCCGGAGTTCGTGTTCGGCACGTCGCACGACTTCACCGGCCGGTTCAACGGCGAGCCCGACTACTTCGCCGACAAAGACGAGCGTGAGGGCCTGCTGCTCAAGACCAACTTCGTCGCCGACGCGGTCAACCTGAAGCTGAACGAGGCCAAAGAGCGCGGCGCGGGCGGCGGCCACATCCGGTTCATGATGGCCAAGGGCTCCATGAACAGCCACATTTCGCAGTTCCCCGTGGGCACCTACAAGAAGGGCCACCGGCACGGCCCCGGCGCGCACGTCATCATCCTGTCCGGCGAGGGGTTCAGCCTGATGTGGCCCGAGGGGGAGGAGCCCCGGCGCTACGACTGGCGGCCCGGCACCCTGATCGTCCCGCCGAACATGTGGTACCACCAGCACTTCAACACCGGCGACACCCCGGCCCGGTACCTCGCCTTCAAGCACGAGACCGTCTCCATCCGCAACGCCCAGGGCGTGCCGAAGGCCTGGATCAGCCGGCGGATCGGAGGCGACCAGATCGACTACGCCGACGAGTCGGACATCGTGCGGTCCACGTTCGCCGAAGCCCTCGCCAAGCGGGGCCTGGTCCCCGACATGGACGACGCCTACGCGGCCGAGCTCCCGGACCTGCCCCCGCTGCCCAGCGCGGCCGCGCCCACCGCATGACCCGCGACGACCACGATGAAGAGCCCGACGTCCCCCTCGAGGACAACCCGATCTGGCAGCAAGACAACGTCATGCTGCGCAGCGTCGGCGTGGACATCGGCTCGTCCGGCACCCAGGTCGCGTTCTCGCGGCTGCACCTGCGCCGCCTGAGCGAGGACCTGACCAGCCGCTACGTGGTCGTCCGGCGTGAACTCCATTTTCAGTCGGAGGTGGAGTTCACGCCGTTCGGTCCCGGCATGAGCATCGACGCGGCGGCGCTGGGAACCATCCTCGACCGGGCCTACGCCGACGCGGCGGTGACCCCGGAAGAGATCGACACCGGCGTGGTCATCCTGACCGGCGAGGCCCTGCGGCGGCATAACGCGTCGGCCATCGCGGCGGTAGCCAGCCAGCACGCGGGCGACCTGGTGTGCGCGTCCGCGGGGCACCACATGGAGGCCATGCTCGCCGCCTACGGCTCCGGTGCCGTGCGGGCCTCCCACCGCGACCGCACCCGGCTGCTCAACGTCGACATCGGCGGCGGTACCACCAAGCTCACCCTCATCGACGCCGGACGGATCGCCGCCACCGCGGCGTTCCACGTCGGCGGGCGTCTCGTCGCGGCCGGGCCCGGCGGCACGGTCACGCGCCTGGAACCCGGCGGCGCCTATCACGCGCGGGAGGCGGGGATCCGGCTGGAGCCGGGAACGCCGGCCGGGCCGGAGGCACTGGAGGCCGTGGCCGACCAGATGGCCGGGCAGCTCATGCTGGCGCTGCGGGGGGACCCGGACGCCGACCGGTCACTGTGGCTCACCGACCCGCTGCCGGACCTGGGAGATCTCGACGGCCTGGTCTTCTCCGGGGGCGTGGCCGAGTACGTGTACGGCACCGAGACCCGGTCCTTCGGCGATCTCGGCCCGTACCTGGGCACGGCCCTGGCCGGGGCCGGGAAGGCGGGGCACCTGCCCGGCCCGGTGCTCCCCGCCGACGCCCGGATCCGGGCCACCGTCCTCGGCGCGTCGGAGTACACCGTGCAGCTCAGCGGGATCACCAGCTACCTTCCGAACCCGGAGCGGACCCTGCCCCGGCGGAACCTTCCGGTTGCCCAGCCCGCCTACGACCTGGCCGACGCGGTCGACGGCGCCGTCATCGGCGCCGAGATCAAGCGGCACGTGGCGCGGTTCTCCGGCGGGGACTCCTCCGCCGACCTGGTCGTGGCGCTGCGCTGGGAAGGGAGTCCGGAGTACGCCCGCGTCCGGGGCCTGGCCGACGCGGTCGCGGCCGGCCTGGCCGACCGGATCGCCGCGGGCGCCCCGCTGTACCTGATGCTGGACGGCGACATCGCGCGGACCCTGGGACTGATGCTCCGTTCGGAGCTAGGGATTGTGAACGATCTTGTCGTGATCGACGGGGTCCGGCTGCAGGACTTCGATTACGTCGATCTCGGCCGGGTCCGGCAGCCGTCGGGAACCGTGCCCGTGACCATCAAGTCCCTGGTGTTCAGTCACTAGCGAACCGAGGCCCACGGTCTGTTCCGGCGGTCCGGCCTCAGTACTTCTGCGGAATCAGGACCCCGCAGCAGGCGATCGAGATCACGACGGTGCCGACCAGCAGGAGGAAGCCCGGCGTGTAGCTGCCGGTGGTCGCCAGCATCCACCCCAGCAGCGCGGGGACGCCCGCCCCGACCAGGTTGGTGAGGCAGGAGAACAAGCCGCTGGACTTCTCCGCCTGGTCGGTCGGCATGAAGCTGTGCAGCAGCCCCCAGTTGGTCACGATGCACCAGGCGTTCCCGGCCAGGCCGAGGAACACCCAGATCCCCACGATCAGGGTGTTGGTCGGGAACAGCACCGCGCCGAGCACTCCGATGCCCTCGATGACGAAACCGATCAGGCCGATCCCGGCCCGGCGCATCTTCCGGTCCGACCACATGCCGACACCGACCATCACCACGATCGACAGCGCGTTGGCGATCGTGAGGATCACGCCCACCATGTCGAAGCCGACATGCCGTTCGTCCTTCAGGTACAGCGGCAGCCAGGTGACCAGGCCGTAGAAGGGGATGTTCGTGCCCAGGTACATCAGCATCGTGAGCCAGTACCGGTAGTTGCGGTACGGAGACTCCGGGCCGGCCTTCGGGATCAGGTTGGTGTTCTCGAACCGGTTGCCCTCGATGTGGCTGACCTCGCCGGAGGCGATGGCGGAGGAGTCGCGCGGGTCGTTCCGGATCAGGAGGAGCGAGGTCCCGAAGGCCAGGACCAGGGCGATCCCGGCCTGGAGGAAGAACGCGCCGCTCCAGCCCATGGTGGTCAGGGAGAAGGCGGTGAGGAAGGAAGCGACGGTCGAGCCGACGAAGATCCCGGACAGCCAGGACGCGTTGGCCCGGGCCCGTTCCTGCATCGGGAACCAGCGCGCGGTGAGCGTGTGCGCGACCGGGTAGAAGCAGGCCTCGCCGACGCCGAGCAGGATCCGCGTGCCGTACAGCGAGCCGACCGTATGCACGAACGGGGTGATGGCCAGCGCGATGACCCAGATGGCGGTGCCGGCGAGCATCGAGCGCCGGGGCCCGATGCGCTTGACGGCCAGGCCCCAGAACAGCAGGGCGACGCCGTAGGCGTACAGGAACGAGCTGGAGGCCCATCCGGCCGCCGCCGAGTGCGCGCCCACATGGAACCGGTCGATGAACTCGGGGCTGGCGGCGACGATTCCCATGGAAGTCTTCACCAGCTGCGCCACCGCGAAGCTGACCAGCAGGGGGAGGCTTACGTACAGCCACCGGCGCGTCCCGGAACCGGACGCCGGGCCGGCTTGGACGGCCGTCGAGTCTTCGAGCAATGTCATCACGCTTTCTGGGCGGCGGCCTGGCGTCAGCGTCGGGTCGCCGCCTGGAAGGGGTTCAGCGGTGCAGACGGCCGCGGGACGGCGGCCGGTCTGCTGAAGTTGTGGACCAGATCACCAAGGCTGGCATAAGGTCATACCATTATCAAGAAATGATTTTGTAACGCTTAGGTAACTGAGTCCGTGATGCCGGGTTCCTGGGCACGAGTAGAGTCCCGGCTCAGAACTGGCCTTCAGGCGTGGAAGGGCTGGCGGGCGTGAGTGATCTGGTGCTGCTCCGGCACGCCGAGAGCGAGTGGAACGCCAAGGGCCTGGGCCGTTCCTAGGGTCACCGCGGCCTGAACGCCGGCCCGACGAAGTCCCGCACCAGTGTCCTCTCGGAGTCCTCGTCCGCGGCCGGCCACGCGACGAACTGCAGGAACACCCTGAGGATCCACTGCCCTTCCAAGAGCGAGACCCCGGCGCCGTCCGTCCAAGTGCCCGCCAGGGAAGACAGGTCGTCGGAGTTCTGCAGGACGTCGCCGCCGACGACCGTCTGGCGAACCCACTCGTTGACCGCGCTGTCGCGGCGGACCTCCCGCAGCCCGGCCAGGATCGCCTCGACCACCCGGTCCTCGCCGGACAGGTCCATGACCGCTCCGGCCACCTTCTCCGCGACCTCCGCGGCCCCCGCTGCCAGCACGGCGTCCAGCAGGGCCTTCTTCCCGCCAGCGACCCGGTACACCGTGGCCCGGGAACAGCCCGCCCGGCGTGCCACGGCCTCGACCGTGAAACGGCCGATTCCCTCATCGAGCAGTTGCTGCCGAGCGGCCGCGCGGATCGCCCTCAGCGCGAGATCCCGCCGCTGGCCCCCGGCGAGCCAGTCAACGTCAGCCGCCATGATCCCTCCTGAGAAGCCAAAACTATTTTGTCTCACCGTAAGACGAAAATACAGGATCGTACAGCAGCCCGCGCGGGCCAGCCGGGCCCGGTGAGATACCCGTTTCCCGGGGTCATCGGGGGCGCCGTCCCACTTCAGCGCGGGGCCTTGAAGGCGCCCGTGGCGCGGATGACCATGAGTGCACTCGCCCACCCTGGGAGGCTTTTTTGACCGCGCCAGCCGATGCCGCCGACTTGGACGTGTTCGCCGCCGAGACGGTCGATGACCCGTACCCGCTGTATGCCCGGCTGCGTGAGGCGGCCCCGGTGCATAACGTCCCGGGCACCGCGTTCTACCTGGTATCGAGCTGGGACCTGGTAACCGAGGCCAGCGGGCGCACCGGCGACTTCTCCTCCAACCTCCGCGGGATCCTGGTCCAGGATGCCGACGGCAAGCCCGAGCGGTTCGGCATGGACATGGACGGCACGGTCGAGCAGGTGCTCGCGACCGCGGACGGCGCCGACCACAAGCTCCACCGCAAACTCGTCATCCAGGCGCTCGCGCGCCGGATCCGCGCCCTTGAGACCACCATGGACGACCTCGTCCGCCAGTGCTGGGATGAGCACGCCCGCGACGGCCGCGTCGACTGGACCGGAGCCGTCGCCGACCGGCTCCCGCCGACCGTCCTGGCCAGGCTGCTGGGCATCCCCGACGAGGACATCCCCCGGCTGCTGAAGTCGGCCTACGAGAGCGTCGAACTGCTCGGCTTGCTCGTGCCGCCGGAACGCCTGGACTACCTGCTCGTCTCCACCCTGGAGCTTGCCGGGTACCTGGAAGCCCAGCTCGCCGCCGCCACCGGGAACCCGGGAGACGGCCTCCTCGGCGTCCTCGGTACCGCCGTCGCCGACGGCGAGGTCGAGAGCGGCACCGCGGTCATGATGCTCATGCAGCTCGTCGGGGCCGGCGCCGAGACCACCGCCGGGCTCATCGGCACTGCCGCCCGCCAGCTCGCACAGCGGCCCGGCCTGCAAGACCAGCTGCGCGCGGACCCCGCCCTCATCGACCCGTTCCTCGACGAATGCCTGCGCGTCGAGCCACCGCTGCGCGGCCATTACCGGGTGATCACCCGCGACACCGAACTCGGCGGAGTCCGGCTCCCGGCCGGAGGCCACCTTCTCTTGCTGTGGTCGGCCGCCAACCGCGATCCCGGGCGGTACGAGCGACCCGATGAGATCGACCTGACCCGGTCCGGCATCCGCCAGCACCTCGCCTTCGGCAAGGGACTCCACTTCTGCGTCGGTTCGCCGCTGGCCCGCCTCGAGGCCACGGCCGCCGTGCGCGTCCTGCTGGAGCGCACCCGGACCTTCGCCCTCGACCCCGCCGTCCCGCCCCGCTGGGTGCGCAGCGTCGTCGTCCGCCGCCACGCCGCCCTCTCCCTCACGTATGAACCGGCGTGAGCGGAATGAGGCATGCCCGGTGAGCACGACCGCTGAAGACTTCCATCCCGAGCTGAAGCGCCTGGCCCGGGTCCTGCCGCCCGCGATCGTCAGCCGGCGCACGTTCCCGGTGATGCGGCGCCTCACCGCGCTGGCCCAGCCCGGCCTGCCCCGGGGAGTCGGCGTGCAGCGGCTGCCCAGCGGCCTGCGGGTGCGTCTCCACCGGCCGGAACGGGCGCTTCGCGAAGGAGCGGCCCTGCTGTGGATCCACGGCGGCGGGTACGTGATGGGCTCCGCCGCCCAGGACGACCGGCTCTGCCGCAGGTTCGCCCGGGAACTCGGAGTTCCGGTCGCGTCCGCGGACTACCGGCTGGCTCCCGAGCATCCGTACCCGGCCGCGCTCGAAGACTGCTACGAGACGCTGACCTGGCTCGCCCGCCAGCCGGGTGTCGACCCTGAACGGATCGCGATCGCCGGGGCGAGTGCCGGGGGCGGACTCGCGGCGGCCCTCGCGCTGCTCGCCCGGGACCGCGGTGAAATCGCGCCGGTCTTCCAATTGCTCGTGTACCCCATGGTCCAGGCCCCCGCCGGCCAGCCGCAGGCCGAGAGCCCGGGATTCCGTCTCTGGAACCACGCCGCCAACCGGCTCGGATGGCAGAAGTATCTCTCCGGAGCCGACCCTGCCCAGGTCGCTCCGCTGCGACGGCCGGACCTGTCCGGCGTCGCGCCGGCGTGGATCGGCGTCGGCACGCTCGACCCCCTTCACGATGAAGATGTCGCCTATGCGGACCGCCTGGCCGAAGCCGCCGTGCCGTGCGAGCTGGAAACCGTCGCGGGCGCGTTCCACGGATTCGACCGGATCGCGCCGCGCGCCGGTGTCTCCGTCAGCTTCGCGCGACGCCAGAGGGAAGCGCTGAGCCATGCGTTCGCGCGGGCGTGAGGCGCGCCGCCGGCTGAAGCGGCAGCTGTACGGGCTGGCCGGGGTCGGGGTGGTGGCCATCCTGATCGCGGGTACGGTCGCGGCGTACGCGCAGGTGTTCACCCCCAGCGTGCCGGCCACCGTGCTCACCGGCCGGGTCGGGCTGCTCATGACGCCGGGCGCGAGCGTGACCCTGTACGGTGCCGACGTGGGCACGGTCACGTCGGTGACGCCGGACGGGGGCCAGGCGCGGATCGGGATCAGCGTGACCCCGGGCGAGGTCCGCAACATCCCGTCCAACGTGGCGGCGTCGATCCAGGCGCCGACGGTGTTCGGGCCGAAGTTCCTGAGCCTGCGGGTCCCGGCGAGGGAGACGGCGAAGCGGCTGCAGGCCGGCCAGGTGATCGAGCCGGCCCAGACCCCGACCGAGATCGACACCGTGTTCGCGAACCTGGTGACGGTGCTGGACAGCCTGCACCCGGCCAGGCTGGACGCGACGCTGGGCGCGATCTCCACCGC
>WRBL01000028.1 GCA_009784565.1 Streptosporangiales bacterium
CCATGTCGATCCTTGTTTTTCGTATGGGTAGGGATGGTTAGGAAAGTCGTTCGATGATCGTGACGTTGGCCTGGCCGCCGCCCTCGCACATCGTCTGCAGCCCGTACCGGCCGCCGGTCCGCTCGAGTTCGTGCAGCAGCGTGGTCATCAGCCGCGCCCCGGTCGCGCCCAGGGGGTGGCCCAGCGCGATCGCGCCGCCGTTGACGTTGACGCGTCCCGGGTCGGCTCCGGTTTCGGCCAGCCAGGCCAGCACCACCGACGCGAACGCCTCGTTGATCTCGACCAGGTCGATGTCGCCGATGGTGAGCCCGGCCTTGGCCAGGGCGTACGCGGTGGCCGGAATGGGCGCCGTGAGCATCCACACCGGGTCGGCCCCGCGCACGGACAGGTGGTGAATCCGGGCCCGCGGCGTCAGCCCGTGAGCCTTCAGGCCCCGTTCGTTCGCGATCAGCAGCGCGGAGGCGGCGTCCGAGATCTGGCTGGAGACGGCGGCCGTGACGCGCCCGCCCTCGGCGAGCGGCTTCAGGGACCGGATCTTCTCCCAGTTGGGCGCGCGCGGCCCCTCGTCCGCCGACAGCCCGAAGGCGGGCTCTATTTCCCGAACGAACCGGCCGGAATCCCGCGCCGCGATGGCGCGTTCATGGGACTGGACGGCGAATTCCTCCATCTGGTCCCGCGACAGCGACCACTTCTCCGCGATCATCTCGGCCGAACGGAACTGGGACACCTCCTGGTCCCCGTACCGCTGCCGCCAGCCGAGCGAGCCGCTGAACGGGTCGTCGAACCCGAGGGCCTGCCCGGCGATCATCGCCTGGGAGATCGGGATCTGGCTCATGTTCTGCACGCCGCCCGCCACCACCAGGTCGGCGGTGCCGCTGGCCACGGCCTGGGCCGCGAAGTGGACCGCCTGCTGGGAGGAGCCGCACTGACGGTCCACGGTGGTCCCGGGCACGTGATCGGGCAGTCCGGCGGCCAGCCAGGCGGTGCGGGCGATGTCTCCGGCCTGCGGGCCGATCGTGTCGACGCAGCCGAAGATCACGTCCTCCACCGCGGCCGCGTCGATCCCGGACCGCTTCACCAGCCCGTTCAGGGCGACGGCGCCGAGGTCGGCCGGGTGGACGCCGGACAGCCCGCCGCCCCGCTTGCCGACCGGAGTCCGGACCGCGTCCACGATGTACGCGTCGATCATAGAGATGCTCCGATACGCAGTAGCTGGGCGGTGGCGCCGCCGAGGGCGAACTCGCATTGCTTGGCGGCGGTGAAGTAGCGGTGGGTCTCGGCCTCGGTGTCGATGCCGACGCCGCCGTGCAGGTGGACCGCGGTGTGGGCGACCCGGTGCCCGCCGTCCGCCGCCCAGAACTTGGCGCAGGCGATCTCGGCCGCGGCGTCCAGGCCCTCGGACAGCCGCCAGGCCGCCTGCCACATGGTCAGCCTGATCGCCTCCACGTCGACGTAGGCGTCGGCCAGCCGCTGCGCGACCGCCTGGAACGCCCCGATCGGCTTGCCGAACTGCTCGCGGGTCCGGGTGTAGCCGGCCGTCAGTTCCAGGGCCCTGGCGGTCACGCCGGCCTGCTGGGCGCAGAGCCCGACCGTGGCGGTCGCGAGCAGCCACTCGGCCGCGCCGTCGCCCAGGGTCTCCTGCGCGTCCAGCCGCGACGGATCCACGGTGACCCGCCCGGCGCTGCCGCCGCCGGTCACCTCCTGCCGCTCGACGGTGATCCCGTCGGCGTCCGGCTCGACCAGGTAGACCGTGCCGCCGGCCGGGACCAGGATCAGCTTCGACAGAGGCGCGAACGGCACCGCGTCCTCTTCGAGGGCGACGGTGATGATCAGTTCGCCCCGCCCGGCGGGCGCCGCCCATTTCTCCTGCTGTTCCGGGGTCCCGAAGCGGGCGATCGCGCCCGCGCCCAGGACCGCGGAGAACAGGTAGGGGACCGGCGCCAGCGAGCGGCCCGCCTCGATCAGGACCGAGCACTGTTCCAGCAGGCCGAGGCCGGCGCCGCCCAGGCCTTCGGGGAGCGCGGCGGCCAGGACGCCCGCCCCGGCCAGGTCGGCCCACAGGTCAGCGTCGAACCGGTCGGGGGTGGCCTCCGTCTGGGCGAGCCGGGAAGCGGAGATCCGTTCGGTGAAAATCTTCTTGGCCAGCCCGGCGAGTTCGGACTGGGCCTCGGTCTCGGCGAAATCCACGGCTACCTCCGGGAGTAGGGCTGGCCGAGGGCGGCGGCCGCGATGATGTCGCGCTGCACCTCGTTGGTGCCGCCGCCGAACGTCAGGATCAGCGATGATCGGTGCATGCTCTCGATCTTGCCGGCCAGGACCGCGCCGGGCGAGCCGCCGCGGACCGTGGCATGGCTTCCCAGCACCTCCATGAGCAGCCGGTAGGCCTCGGTCGCGAACTCGGTGCCGAACACCTTGGTCGCCGACGCGTCCGCCGGGTTCAGGGTGCCGGGCGGGGCCGAGGCGATCTTCCAGTTCATCAGCTTCAGGTACTCGGTCTTGGCGTGGACGCGGGCCAGGTTGAGCCGGGCCCACTCGGCGTCGATGACGCGGCGCCCGTCGGGCCCCGTGGTCTCCCGGGCCCAGGACGTGACCTGGCGCAGCGCGCTCTGGAGCGGGGCGGCCGACGTGAGCGCGACCCGCTCGTGGTTGAGCTGGTTGGTGATGAGCGGCCAGCCCTTGTTCTCCTCGCCGACGCGGTTGCCGACGGGAACCCGGACGTCGGAGTAGTAGGTGGCGCTGGTGGTCGGCCCGGACATGGTGCGGACCGGCGTCCAGGAGAAGCCCTCGGCCGTGGTGGGCACGATGATCATGGACAGGCCCTTGTGCCGGACGGCCTCGGGGTCGGTGCGCGCCGCGAGCCAGACGTAGTCGGCGTACCGGATCAGGCTGGTCCACATCTTCTGGCCGTTGATGACGTAGTCGTCCCCGTCTTTCACGGCTCTGGTCCGCAGGTTCGCCAGGTCGGTGCCGGCTTCGGGCTCGGAGTAGCCGATGGAGAAGTGAAGCTCGCCCGCGGCGATCTTCGGCAGGTAGAACGCCTTCTGCTCGTCCGTGCCGTAGCGCATGATCGTCGGGCCGACGGTGTTGACGGTCAGGAACGGGACCGGGACGCCGGCGACGGAGGCCTCGTCCAGGAAAATGAGCTGCTCCATCATGGACGCGTTCCGGCCGCCGTACTCCTCCGGCCACGACATGGCGAGCCAGCCGTCGCGGCCGAGCTGGCGGACCACGTCCTTGTAGGCCTGGCCGTCGCCGTAGTCGTCGCCGCCGGTCAGGCCGGCCTTGACCTCCGGCGTCATCAGCGTCGCGAAGTAGGCCTGGAGCTCGGCCCGGAGCCGTTCCTGCTCCGGCGTGTAGGCGAGATGCACCGGCGCCTCCAACTGGCGGATTTCTGGGCGGCGTTTCTAGAACGTGTTCTATGCATTAGTAGCACACCTTGGCCGGGCCGTGGAGTCCGGTGTATGGTCACCTTGTTTAGAACACGTTCTAGTGCGGTGATCGCGGAGGAGGCTCGGCGTGGGTCGGCTTGACGGCAAGGTGGCGCTCATCTCGGGAGGCGCCCGGGGCATGGGCGAATCGCACGTCCGCGCGTTCGTCGCGGAGGGCGCCCGGGTGGTCTTCGGCGACGTCCTCGACGACAAGGGCAAGGAAGTCGCGGCATCGCTGGGCGACGCGGCGCGCTACGTCCACCACGACGTGACGTCGCCCGAGGACTGGTCGGCGGCCGTCGCCGCGGCCACCGACGCGTTCGGCCGCCTGGACGTCCTGGTCAACAACGCGGGCATCCTCAAGCGCGCCCGGATCGAGGACATGGCCTTCGAGGAGTTCCGGCGGGTCATCGAGGTCAACACGTTCGGCCAGTGGCTCGGCATGAAGACGGCCTACCCGGCGCTGAAGGCCTCCGGCGGCGGGTCGATCGTCAACATCTCCTCGATCGAAGGCCTGTCCGGCGCCGCCGGGCTGTCGGCCTACAGCGCGAGCAAGTTCGCGGTGCGCGGCATGACCAAGTCGGCCGCCCAGGAATTCGGGCCGGACGGGATCCGGGTCAACTCGGTCCACCCCGGCGCGATCATCACCGACATGCTGCTCGGCATGGCCGACGACATGGGCGTCGGCGCCGGCGGCGGCGCCGACGACGAGACGATCGAGCACTACAAGCGCTTCGTCGAGTCGATCCCGCTGCGCAACCTCGGAGAGGCCAAGCACGTCACCAGCATGGTCCTGTACCTGGCGTCGGACGAGTCGAAGTACTCCACCGGCAGCGAGTTCACCGTGGACGGCGGCATCCTGGCCGGCCCCGGCTACTGACTTACCTGGAGGAGCACAACGATGAGCGACGGCATTTCCCTCGACGGCCACCCCGCGATCATCACCGGCGCGGGCGCGGGCCTGGGCAAGATCGAGGCCATCGCGCTGGCCAAGGCGGGCGCCCCGGTCGTGGTCAACGACCTGAACGCCGACGCGGTCCACACCACGGCCGAGGAGATCCAGGCCGCCGGCGGCCAGGCCCTCGCGGTCGCCGGGGACATCGGCGAGTGGGAGACCGGCCAGAAGCTGGTCTCGGCCGCGACCGAGACCTACGGAAGCCTCGACATCCTGGTCAACAACGCGGGCCTCGTTCGCGACCGGATGATCTTCTCGATGTCCGAGGAAGAGTGGGACCTGGTCCTCAAGGTGCACCTGAAGGGGCACTTCGTGACCACCCGGTTCGCCACCGAGTACTGGCGGGCCCAGAGCAAGGACAAAGGCGGCCCGGTGTACGCGCGGATCGTCAACACCACGTCCGAGGCGTTCCTGTTCGGCTCGCCCGGCCAGCCGAACTACTCCGCGGCCAAGTCCGGGATCACCGCCCTCACCGTGTCCACGGCCCGGGGCTGCGGCCGGTACGGCGTCCGGGCCAACGCGATCGCGCCCCGCGCCCGCACCGCGATGACGGCGGGCCTGATGAGCGACGCGCCCGCCGACGGGCCCGACCCGATCGACCCGGTCCACGTCACCCCGCTCGTGACCTACCTGTCCAGCCCCGCCGCGGCCGGGATCAACGGCGAGGTGTTCGTGGTGCACGGGGGAGTGGCCGCCGTGATGGCCGCGCCGTCGGTGCGTGCCGTGGCCCGGGCGGCCGACAACGGCTCCGCCGACGGCATGTGGACGCCGGACTCGATCGCGAAGGCCCTCGGGCCGCTGTTCGGCGACGAGCCCGGGCCGGGCTTCGCCTGCGACGAGACCGCCGACCTCGCGGACGAGACCATCGGCCAGTGATGAACGCATCCACCATCCCCGGCCTGGTCGCGCGCGCCGCGTCCGGGTTCGGCGACACCGAGGCCATCGTCGACGCGGGCGTCCGCTGGACGTACCGGCGGCTGGCGGAGGAGATCTACCGCTGCGCGGGAGCGATGATCGCTTCCGGTGTCGAGGCCGGGGACCGGGTGGCGGTGTGGGCGCCGAACGGCCGCCACTACGTGACCGCCGCCCTCGGCGCGGTGACCGCGGGCGCGGTCCTCGTCCCGGTCAACACGCGCTTCAAGGGCGACGAGGCGGCCTGGATCCTGCGCAAGAGCGGGACCCGGACGCTGGTAGTCGGCGACGGCTTCCTCGGCAACGACTACGTGTCCATGCTGCGCTCGGCGGACCCGGGGCTGGTGTCGTCGCTGGAGATCGTGACGCTCTCCGGGGACTGGGAGGAGTTCCTCGCCCGCGGGGAGAACGTGCCCCGCGAAGCCGTCCTCGCCCGCGCGTCCGCCGTCACGGCTACCGACGTCTCGGACATGTTCTTCACCTCCGGGACCACCGGCCGACCCAAGGGCGTCCTCACCGCGCACGGCCAGAACGTCCGCGTCTTCCAGGCCTGGGCCGACACCGTCGGCCTCCGGGGCGGGGACCGCTACCTGATCATCAACCCGATGTTCCACACGTTCGGCTACAAGGCCGGGGTCCTCACCTGCCTGATGCAGGGCGCGACCATGGTTCCGCTGCCGGTGTTCGACGTGGAGCGGGCCATCGGGCTCATCGCGGACGAGAAGATCACGGTCCTGCCCGGGCCGCCGACCCTGTACACCTCGATCCTCGATCACCCGGCCCGGGCCGGAGTCGACCTGTCGAGCCTGCGCCTCGCCGTCACCGGCGCGGCCTCCGTCCCGGTCGCCCTGGTGGAACGGGTCCGGAAGGAAATGTTTCCCGAGGTCATCATCGCCTACGGCCTGACCGAGTCCTGCGGCACCGTGACCATCGGCAGCAAGGACGCCGACGCGGAGACGATGTCCCGCACCGTCGGGAAGCCCCTCGAGGACACCGAGGTCATCGTGGCCGGCCCCGACGGCACGCCGCTGCCGCCCGGCTCGCCCGGGGAAGTGGTGGTCCGCGGCTACAACGTGATGCACGGGTACTACGAGGACCCCGAGGCCACCGCCTCGGCCGTCACCGAAGACGGCTGGCTGCACACCGGCGACGTCGGCGTCTTCGACGACGACGGCAACCTGTCCATCACGGACCGGCTCAAGGACATGTTCACCGTCGGCGGCTTCAACGCCTACCCGGCCGAGATCGAGCAGGTGATCACCGGGCACGAGCGGGTGTCCGAGGCCGCGGTCATCGGCGTGCCCGACGACCGCCTCGGCGAGGTGGGCCGGGCATACGTGATCCCGCGCCCCGGCGCGACGGTCTCCTCCGACGAGATCATCGCCTGGTGCCGGGACCGGCTGGCCAACTTCAAGGTGCCCCGGTCGGTCGTGATCACCGGCGCGCTGCCCCGGAACGCGGGCGGCAAGGTACTCAAGACCCAGTTGCGTGAGGAGGCCGGGGCGTGATCCTCGACCGTTTCAAGGTCACCGGCAAGGCGGCCGTCGTCACCGGAGCGGGCCGGGGCCTGGGAGCCGCCGCCGCGGTGGCCCTGGCCGAGGCGGGGGCCGACGTGCTCCTGTCCGCCCGCACCGCCGAGCAGCTCGAGGAGGTGGCCGGGCAGGTCTCGGCCGCCGGCCGGAAAGCGGTGATCGTCCCCGCCGATCTCAGCGACCTCGACGCGACGGCGGCGCTGGCGGACCGCGCGGCGCGGGAATTCGGCCGCCTGGACATCGTGGTCAACAACGTCGGCGGCGCCATGCCGCGGCCCTTCGCGAACACCAAGCCCAGGCACCTGGCCGCGGCGTTCGCGTTCAACGTCGAGACCGCGCACGCCCTGACCCGGGCGGCGGTCCCGCACCTGCTGGAAAGCGACGGCGCCGCGGTCGTCAACATCTCCTCCGCGGTGGGCCGGCTGGCGGGCCGCGGCTACCTGGCCTACGGCACCGCCAAGGCCGCCCTGGCGCAGTACACGAAGATCGCCGCCGCCGACCTCGCGCCGAAGATCCGGGTCAACGCCGTCGCCGTCGGCGCCGCCGCGACCTCCGCCCTGGAAATCGTCGTCAACGACGACAACCTCCGCGGGCAGATGGAACAGGCCACCCCGCTCGGCCGCGTCGGCGATCCCGAAGACATCGCGGCCGCCGTCGTCTACCTGGCCTCCCCGGCCGGGTCCTACCTCACCGGCAAGATCCTCGAAGTCGACGGCGGCATCCAGCAGCCGAACCTGGACCTGGGCATCCCGGACCTGTAGCCCGTCAGGCGGCCGTCCAGCCCGTCAGGCGGCCGCCTCGCCCGTCAGGCGCCCGTCGGCTCGAAGCGCAGGCACGCCGAGCCGACGTAGAACAGGGTGCCGTGCTCGAGTTCCACGGGGACCTGCGGCTCCAGCCGGCGCGGCTCCGGCGCGCCCGGCGGCTGGACGTAGGTGCCGTTCGCGGAGCCGAGGTCTCCCAGCAGCACCTGCCAGCCGTCCAGGTGGATCCGGGCGTGGACCCGGGACACCATGCCCTTGTCGTCGACCACCCGCAGCGGGCGGGCCGAGCCCGATTCCACCGCCTGGTCCCGGGCCGGGCTGCGGCCGATGACGTAGTCGCTGTCCAGGCTCAGGACCTCGCCGTCCTCGAAGACCAGGACGCCCAGCGCGGGGCGGGGGCCGGGCTGCTGCGCCGCGGACCGCTTCTTGATCGGGGCTCCGCAGGCCAGGCACGCCCGCGAGTCCGGGTTGGTGAAGTGCCCGTTCTTGCAGTAGACGCCGAGCACGATGGCCGCCGGGCCGTGGCCGTGATGCTCCCCGGTCCCGGAGTCCGGGGATCCGGGGGCCGGCGTGATCTCGGTCGGAGGCGTCATGTCCACCGACGTGCGGGAAACCGGGGGGACGGCCGAGGGGCCGCTGTTGAGCACGACGCCGGGCTCGGTGCCGTACGGCGACTCGGACGCGCCGTACTTGGCCGGGTCGAACGGCGTCGGCTTCGTCGGGGTCCGGGGCGTGGACGCGGGCTCGGGCGGGGCGGGCGCCGCGGACTGGGACGGCTGCGGCCCGCTGGGCGCCTGCGGCACGTTCGGCGTCGACGGGACGCTGGGCGTTGACGGCACCGACGACTCGGAGACCGGGGGGATGCCCGGCGTCCGCGGCACGTTCGGCGTGTGCGGCACCGACGGGGGCTCCGGCGACAGCGGCGGCATCGGCGGCATGGTGTCCGGATCGGACTGCTGCGGCGAAGCCTGCCGGGGCTCAGAGCGCGCCGGAGCCGGCCCGGACTCGTCCGGCAGCGGCCGGAGCCCGTTCGGGATCGGGCGGGACTCGTTCGGAAGCCGCTCGCTCAGGATCGGCCCGGTGTGCGACCCGGGGGGCGCCTGAGGCACGGGCGGGTGGGTCGGCGCCGGCGCCGGAGCCGGCCGCGGAGGCGCGGGCGGCTCCGAAGCCGCGGGCGGCGGCGGAGGGGAAGCGGGCCGGGCCGAGGGGGCGCCCGCCGGGCCGGCGTAATAGGACAGTCCCCCGGCTCGCACCGTGCCGCTGTCCAGGCGGGTGAACCGGTCCGTGCCGCCGCCGGACTCGTCGCGGGTGAGCGTGGCGCGGATGGACCGGACCGGGACGCCCACCGTTGACCTCATCAGCATTGACGGATGCTCCGCGGTGAGCCGGTGCTCGGCCGCGTGCTCGGTGCTGAACTCCACCGTGGCGGCCCCGAGCACCGTGAAGGCGATGCCGTCGCCGACCGGGCCGAACGCGACGATGGCCGGGCCGGCCTCCAGTCCGCCCCAGGAATGGTGCGCCTCGACCTGCGCGCCGATGGCGTCACCGAGCGCCCGGCCGTCGCCCCCCGCCTGGCTGGTGCTGACGAGCACGTCCAGGAGGGACTCGGCAAATTCGTGATCGTCGATGCTGGTAAGCAGGACCAGGCCGTCCTGGCGGGCGAGCACCCCGTCGCCAGGAATCGACCAGAGCTTCTGCTGACCCAGGTTGTTCATAGCCCCTTCTTCGCTCATTCGTGTCAGCCGCCCGCCTGCTCGAAACGGAGGCAGGGCGCCCCCACAAAGATACGGGCACCGTGCTGAATCGGCACCGGAACGTGCGGTTCCAGCAGCAGCGGCATCTGCGAGTCGCGCGGGTGGATGTGGGTGCCGTTCGCGGCCCCGAGGTCGATCAGGCGCACCTGCCATCCGTCCACGTGGATCCGGGCGTGGATCCGGGAGACCGTCGACTGGGCGTCGGTGACCCGCAGCGGCCGGGCCGTGCCCGCCGCCACCGTGGGGTCCTGGGCCGGATCCCGGCCGATGACGTAGTCGCCGTCGACGGCCAGGGCCGCCCCGTTGTCGAGCACCAGCAGGCCCAGTGGCGGCCGCGGGCCGGGCTGCGGGGCCCCGGCGCGCTCGGTGAGGAACGCTCCGCAGGTGACGCACGTCTGCGCGTCCGGGTCGGTGAAGTGGCCGTTGTCACAGTAGACGCCGAGAACGACGGGCGCGTCCGCGTTCGGGCCTCCGACGGCGGCCGGCCCGGGACCGGTGCCCGGGGACGTGAGGACCATGCCGACCAGCGTGCTGGGGGAGAACCCGGACTCGTCGGTGCCCGGATCCCCGGGGCCCGGGCCGTGCAGGACGGGTCCGGGCCCGGTCTCCCCCGCAGCCGGCTGGGTCGGCCGCGGTCCCGTGGCCTCGGCCCCGGGGCCGGCCTGCCCCGGCACCGGCTGAGGCCCGGTTCCCGGCGCCGGCGCGGCCTGGGCGGGGGGAGCCGCGTAGAAGGACAGTCCGCCGGCCCGCACCGAGCCGCTGTCCAGACGGCTGAAACGGTCGGTCCGCTCGCCGGGCTCGTCGCGGTCCAGCGCGGCCCGGATGGACTGGACCGGGGTGCCCACCGTGGACCTCAGCAGCATCGACGGGTGCTCGGCCGTGAGCCGCAGGTCCCCGTGGGAGGTGGTGAGATCGACGCACGCGGTGCCGCTCACGCCGAAGGCCATTCCGCTCCGGGAGGGGCCGAACGATACGACAGACGGCCCGGCCGCCGGGCCGCCCCAGGAGTGATGCCCCTCGACCTGGGCGCCGATCGCGTCCGCGAGAACCCGGCCGTCGCCCCCGTCCTTGCTGACGCGGGCGAGCAGGTCCAGCAGCGACTCGGTGAACCCGCGGTCCTCGATGCTGATCAGCAGGACCAGGTCGCCCTGGCGGGCGAGAACCCCGTCGCCGGGGATCGACCAGAGAGTGTCCTGACTGGGGTCGTTCCCCACGGGGCTTCCTCCATCTGAATGCTGCGGTAGCTGGCCGGCGTCGCCGACACGCCCGACCCATTGTGCCGATGGGCGCGGTCACTGTCCCGCCGACTGCCCACAAGGCAACAGAAATGATGATTTGCAGCGGTTGGAGAGGAGGGGGCGGGGACGGGAACGAAGATCCGTTCGGGAAAACTGGACCGGGGAACCACTCGCGAGAGGAGAGCCATGCCGGGCGAGGAGATCATCGGGCCGCCGGACGGGCGGGCCGTGCCGCGGTTCGCGGGGCCGGACACGTTCGCGCGCCTGCCCCGCCTGCAGGATGTGAGCGGCGCGGACGTCGTCATCGCCGGGATCCCGTTCGACTCCGGAGTGTCCTACCGGCCCGGGGCCCGGTTCGGCCCCGGCGCCGTCCGGGCGGGGTCCAAGCTCCTGCGCCCCTACCACCCGGGCCTGGACGCGAACCCGTTCGGCGCGCGGCAGGTGGTCGACGCCGGCGACATCGCCGCCAACCCGTTCGACATCCCCGAGGCGATCGACAGCGTGGAGCGCGGGGCCCGGGAGATCCTGGACGGCGCGGATCACCTGATCGCGATCGGCGGCGACCACACGATCGCCCTGCCCCTGCTGCGGGCGACGGCGGCCCGGCACGGGCCGGTCGCGCTGGTGCATTTCGACGCCCACCTCGACACCTGGGACACCTACTTCGGGGCGCCGTACACGCACGGGACGCCGTTCCGCCGGGCGGTGGAGGAAGGCCTGCTGGCGCTGGACGCGAGCGCGCACGCCGGGATCCGGGGGCCGCTGTACGCGTACGCCGACCTGACCGAGGACAAAGAACTGGGCTTCGCGACCGTCACCACGGCCGACGTGGCCCGGTACGGGACGGACCAGGCCATCGACCGGATCCGGTCCCGGGTCGGGGACCGCCCAGTCTACGTCAGCGTGGACATCGACGTGCTCGACCCGGCTCACGCCCCCGGCACCGGCACCCCGGAGCCGGGCGGGCTCACCACCCGGGAACTGCAGATGATCCTGCGCGGCTTCACGGGCCTGAACCTGGTCGGCGCCGACGTCGTCGAGGTCGCCCCGGCCTACGATCACGCCGAGCTCACCGCCCTGGCCGCCGCCAACGTCGCCTACGAGTTCCTCGGCCTGTTCGCATTGCGCGCGGGCGGCTAACCGCCGGACAATCACGGGCATGGCTGCACAAGACGCGCGGGTCGCGGCGGCGGAGAAGCACTGGGCGAACCGGTTCGTCTCCAACGGGACCGACTACGCGGACTTCCGGGCGACCCTGGCCCGGATCGACCGCTGGGATGACTGGTGCCGGGAGTGGGGGAGGACCGGGCGGCGGTACGAGGAACTCGCGGAACGGGCCTCGGCCCAGGGGCACCCCGAGACCGCGGCCGGGGCCTGGAGGCGGGCCGCCCTGGCGTGGCACTGGGGCAAGTTCGTTTTCACCGACGACCCGGCCCAGCAGCGAGAGGCGCACGACCGCGCGGTGGCGTGCTTCGCGCGCTGCGCGGGCGCGCTGGATCCGCCCGCCGAACCGGTCCGGATCCCGTACCAGGGCACGGTGCTGGCCGCGTACCTGCGGGTCCCGCCCCCCGCGGGCGGGGCGCGGGCGGCGGTGATCATGGTTCCGGGCCTGGACTCGGTGAAGGAGGAACTGCAGGCGACCGCCGAGTACTTCCTGGCCCGCGGCCTGGCCATCCTGGCCGTCGACGGCCCCGGGCAGGGCGAGTCGGAGTACGAGATGCCCATCGAGCCTGCCTACGAGCAGGTCGTCACCGCGGCGGCTGACTACCTGTCCTCGCGACCCGAGATTGATAACAGTAAGATATCTTGCTTCGGGGTCAGCCTGGGCGGCTACTACGCGGCCCGGGCCGCCGCCTACGAGCCCCGGCTGCGCGCGACCGTCGCGCTGTGCGGGCCCTATCGGTTCGACGAGGACTGGGACGACCTCCCGCCGCAGACCCGGGAGGCGTTCCGGGTCCGGTCGCGGGCCCGCGACGACGCCGGCGCCCGCCGGAAAGCGGGGGAGGTTACTCTTGAGTACGCGGCCCGCGAGATCACGAACCCCCTGCTCGTGGTCGCCGGCGGCCGTGACATGATCGTCCGCGCCTCTCACGCCGAGCGCCTCGCGTCCGAGGCCCCGGGCGCCGAGCTAGTCGTCTACCCCGACGGCGGCCACGGCGTCACGAACCACGCCTACGAGTCTCGCTCCCGCATCGCCGACTGGCTCGCCGCGCACCTGGCCTAGCACCTGGAGACCTGATGAACACGCACGAAGTCACCAACCAGTCGATCCCGCTGACCGGTTACGACGCCTCCGAGGACCCGGCCCTCCTGGAAGCCCTCGACCGCGAGGGCGCCGGCTGGGCTTCGGGGAAGGTCCGCGAGGTCGGCCGGCTGGCCGGGAGCGAGGAGCACCAGGAGAACGGCCGCCTGGCGAACGAGAACCCGCCCAGGCTGCACACCCACGACCGGTTCGGGCACCGGGTCGACGAGATCGAGTTCCACCCGGCCTACCACGATCTCATGGCGGCCGCGGTCGGTCACGGGCTGCACGCCGCCGCCTGGGCCGACCCGCGCGAGGGCGCCCACGTGGCCCGGGCCGCCGCCTTCTGCGCGTGGAGCCAGTCCGAGGCGGGCCACTGCTGCCCGGTCTCGATGACGTACTCGATCGTCCCGGCCCTGCGCCAGTCCCCGGACCTGGCCCGGCAGTACGAGCCGGTGCTGACGACCACGGCCTACGACCGCTCGTCGCGGCCCCCGCTGGACAAGCGGGGCCTGACGGCGGGCATGTCGATGACCGAGAAGCAGGGCGGCTCCGACGTGCGGGCCAACACGACCGCCGCCCGCAGGCAGGACGACGGCAGTTACCGCCTGGTCGGCCACAAGTGGTTCACCAGTGCCCCGCAGGGAGACCTGTTCCTGGTCCTGGCCCAGGCGGAGAAGGGGCTGTCGTGTTTCCTGCTGCCCCGGGTCCTGCCCGACGGCACCCGCAACCCGATGCGCGTGATGCGGCTGAAGGACAAGCTGGGCAACCGCTCGAACGCCTCGTCCGAAGTCGAGTACGAGAACGCGACGGCCTGGCTGGTGGGGGAGGAGGGCCGAGGCGTCCGGACGATCATCGAGATGGTCAACTCCACCCGGCTCGACTGCGTCATCGCGGCGTCGGCCATGATGCGCCAGGGAGTCATCCACGCCGCGCACCACGCCTCCCACCGTCAGGCCTTCGGCAAGACCCTCATCGACCAGCCGCTGATGGCCGGGGTCCTGGCCGACCTGGCGATCGAGTCCGAGGCGGCCACGACGGTGATGATGCGGCTGGCCGGCGCGACCGACCGGGCGCTGCACGGGGACGAGAAGGAGGCGGCCTTCCGCCGTCTCGCGCTGGCCGCGGTGAAGTACCACGTGACCAAGCAGGTCCCGGCGCACGCCGCGGAGGCCCTGGAATGCTTCGGCGGCAACGGCTACGCCGAGGAATCGCAGATGCCGCGCCTTTACCGGGAAGCCCCGCTCCAGTCGATCTGGGAGGGGTCGGGGAACGTCGCCGCCCTGGACACGCTGCGCGCCCTGGCCCGCACACCCGAGTCGGCCGAGGTCTTCTTCGAGGAACTGGAGGCGTCGTCCGGCGTCGACCACCGCCTGGATGACGCGATCGCCCGGCTGAAGAAGGACGTGGCGAACGCGGAGGAGGCCTCGGCCCGGCGCCTGGCCGAGTCCATGGCCGTCACCCTGCAGGGCGCGCTGCTGGTCCGGTACGGCCACCCGGCCGTGGCCGACGCCTTCGCGGCGACCCGCCTGGCGGGCGACCGCGGCCGCGCCTACGGCACCATCCCGGCCTCCGCCGGGACCGGCAGCATCCTGCCCCGCGCCATCCCGTCGCTCTGAACCCGGCTCAGGCCCGTCCCTCTGAACCCGGCTCAGGCCGCCGGTCCGCTGGCCAGGGTCACCGTCGCCGTGCGGGACTGGCCGGACGGGTCGGTCCAGGCGAGGCTGACCTTCTGGCCGGGGTGGTAGCCGACCAGGGCCTTCTGGATGCCGGAGCTGGAGCTGACCCGCTGGCCGCCGACCGAGGTGACCTCGTCACCCTGGGCCAGGCCGGCGCTGGCCGCCGGGGTACCCTGCGCGGCGCCGGCGATCTGGGCGCCGGAGTCCTGCTGGCCGTTGGAGGAGAACTCGAGGCCGAGGAACGCGGTCGGCCCGATGTGCGTGGTGGAGGAGCCGTGCCCGCCGGTGATCTGGCTGGCGATCGACAGCGCTGTGCTGATCGGGATGGAGAATCCCTCGGTCTGCTTCTGCCGCTGGGACCGCCGAGATCCGCCGAAGTGCCCGAACCGCCCGCCCCCGCCGCCGAGCTGGTAGCTGGAGGAGGCGGCGGTGTCCATGCCGATGACCTGGCCCTGGCTGTTGACGAGGGGCCCGCCGGAGTCACCGGACTGGATGGCGGCGTTGGTCTGGATCATGCCGGTCAGGTTCTCGGATGTGCCAGCGCTGGAGTCGGAAGCGGTGACTGACTGGTTCAGCGCGGTGACCTGGCCGGGGGCCACCACGGGGGCGCCGCCCTGGCCGCCGGCGTTGCCCAGGGCCACGATGTTGTCTCCGGAGGCGACGCCCGAGGAGTCGCCGGTGGTCACCGTGGCCAGTCCGGAGGCGCCGGACAGCTTCAGGACCGCCACGTCGTGGTCCTCGTCGTAGCCGGCCACGGTCGCGGTGTAGGACTTGCCGTTGCCGACGTCGGTCACCTTGATGCTGGTGGCGCCGGAGATCACGTGATTGTTGGTGAGGACCTCGCCCGTGGAGGTGAGGACCATGCCGGTGCCCATGGCCTTGGCGCCCTGGTAGCCGAGGGTCGAGGTGACGTCCACGATCCCGGGATCGGTCCGCTTGGTGATCTGGGCGGTGGACAGCGTCGTCTTCGAGGTCGCGGTCGCCCCGCCGAAGGGGGAGGACCCGTTGGACAGGGCGACGCCGGCGCCGGCGCCCACCGCGAGGGCCAGCACCGCGGTCGCGGTCAGGCCGAGGGTCTGCATGGTCCGCGGCTTCCGCGGCGGCTCGGGAACCTGGTACTGGGCGTACGGATACTGCGCAAAAGGCTCGCTCATTGTCCTGACACTCCGGGTTCTGTCCACCAGGTCCGTATTTGTGACCCTTTGAGAATCGGTCACGAAGCTGGGTGCATCCCGAGCGAGGCGTCAACCTCCGCTGTTCACCGGTTGAGGGTTTCCTGAACGCCGTCAGGCCGTCGGCTGGGGCGCGGTCATCGCCGGCCGCCCGGGTACGTTAAGGATCAAAGCGGAAATGTCCGCATATATTCCTTAGGCCTACCGATGGAGTTCCTGTTGTGAGTCATCTCGCACGTGGTCCTCGATCGATCGGCCGCCCCGGGCCGCCAGGAAGAGGACCGCGCCGACCGCGAACACGATGACCATCACCAGCAGCGTGATCCAGTCGAGGTTGAAGTAGGCCCGGGGACTGGACAGCCCGGTCGGCAGGGCCACGTTCACGAGCATGACCAGCAGGTACACCGCCGCCAGTACCGTCACCGGCCAGGCCCAGCGGCCGAGCCGGAACTGCCCGGCCGGGATCCAGCCCCGGGCCCGGGCGACGATGACCCCGATCACCGTCAGCAGGAACGACAGGTAGATCCCGCTCACGCCGAACGACACCAGGGACACCAGGACGTTCGTGTCCGCCGGATAGGTGATGAAGCCGAGCGAGACGTTGTGCGTGGGCGAGATGAACTCCAGCAGCACGAACAGGGCGGTCACCACCGCGCCCGACAGCAGCGCGTGGACCGGGGTCCGGAACCGGGAATGCACGGAGGAAATCCAGGCCGAGGCGGGCAGCGCCCCGTCGCGCGCGTAGGAGAACATGAGCCGGCTCCCGGCGCCCTGCACCGATGTCCCGCAGGAGAAGAAGGCGAAGCAGATCAGCAGCAGCAGGAAGTCCTGCAGGCCGCCCGGCAACTGCCCGAGGATGTAGGTGACCCCGCCGCCGTTGACCGTGTCGCTGACCGAGTGCGCGCCGCCGGGCATCGCCAGCAGCAGCGCCGCGGTCAGGATGAAGGACGAGACCCCGCCCCAGATCAGCGCGTGCCGCATAGCCTTCGGCACCTGCCGCCCGGCGTCCTTCGTCTCCTCGGAGATGTCCCCGGCCGACTCGAAGCCGTAGAAGATGTAGACCGGCGCCAGTACGGCGATCACCATCGCGCCCAGGTAACTGCCCCCGAAGTCCAGCTTCAGGGGGTTGGCGGCCGCGTGCTGCACCCCGGCGGTGCTTCCCAGGAAACCCAGCCCGTGGTGGAACCCGTGGATGCCCAGGATGATCGCGATGCCGATCGTGCCGACGATCTCGACGTACACGCCGAACTGCGCGACCCGGCCCATCACCTTCGCGCCCGTGATGTTCAGCGTCGTCTGGATCACCAGCAGGACGAGCGTGACACCGCAGATGACGACGTGGCTGGTGGGGTCGAGCTTCCAGCCGAACCAGTTCCCCAGCAGCGCCGTCACGTAGCTGACGATGCCGGTGTCCACGGACGCGACCGTGACGAGCAGCGCGATCCCGTAGAACCAGCCGACGAACCACCCGTACCGGCGGCCGACCGTGTACTTGCTGTACTGGTACAGCGCCCCGGCGACCGGATAGTGGCTGGCCAGTTCGCCGAAGACCAGCGCCACCAGCAGCATCCCGGCCACCGGCAGGAACGTCAGCCAGACATACGCCGGCCCGCCGGTGCCGAGGCCCAGCATGAACAGCGAGTAGATGCCGACCATGGGCGACAGGTAGGTGAACGCCACGGAGAAGTTCGCGAAGAGCCCCAGCACGCGGTTCAGTTGCGGCTTGTACCCGAGACTCTCCAGACGCGCGTCGTCATCCGCCATGGGGCGAACCTACAACGGCGGGGCGAAAATGTGTATATGTGGTGTTAAAACCAGATCATTTATTCCGAACGGATGGAGGCTTCTCCTCCTCCCGGACGGGACCGGGCGGCGTCCCGTCTCCGAACGGCCGCCCGCCCAGGGCCTCCCGCCCGTGCGGCGTCAGCCAGCCGGACAGGTCCGGCCCGGCCGGAACGATCCGCGTCGGGTTGATGCCCGTGTGAACGCGGTAGTAGTGCTGCTTGGTCTGGGCGAAGTCGATCGTGTCCCCGAAGCCCGGTGTCTGGAACAGGTCCCGCGCGTACGCCCACAGCGCCGGCATCTCGGCCAGCTTGTTCCGGTTGCACTTGAAGTGGCCGTGGTACACGGCGTCGAACCGCGCCAGCGTCGGCCACAGCCGGACGTCGGCCTCGGTGATCGTGTCGCCTGCCAGGAAGCGCCGCGCCGACAACCGCTCCTCCAGCCAGTCCAGGGTGGCGAACAGCCGCCCGTACGCCTCCTCGTAGGCCTCCTGCGACGTGGCGAACCCGCACTGGTACACGCCGTTGTTCACGTCGGCGTAGACGCGGCCGCTGACCTCCTCGACCTCGTCGCGCAGCCGCTCCGGGTACAGGTCCGGCGCGCCCGGCCGGTGGAAGGCCGTCCACTCGTGTTCCATGTCGTAGATCATGTGCCGGTAATGGGAGGTCACGACCTTGCCGGTTCCGATGTCCACGATCGCCGGCACGGTGACGCCCTTGTCGTACCCGGGGACCGCCTTCTCGTAGGCCTCCCGCAGCCAGTGGATGCCGAGCACGGGATCCTTCCCGCCCGGATCGAGGTCGAAGGTCCAGGACCGCCAGTCGTGCTCGGGACCGCACATGCCCATCGACAGCGCGGGCGCGGCGTCGCCGTCACGGCCCGTGTCGAGCCCGAGCAGGCGCCGGGTGATGATGGCCCGGTTGGCCCACGGGCAGCCCCGCGCCACCGCCAGGCGGTACCGGCCCGCCTCCGCGGGCCATCCGTCCCGCCCGTCGGCGGTGATCCTGCCGTCAAGATAAGTCGAGTCGCGCACGAACTCTCCGCTTGTGCCCATGTATTCAGAAACTAGAGTCATCTCAGGCAGATGTCACTCATCGAGGAGGTCACGTGAGCGCCGAGAGTTCCGGTACGGGCAGTACGGAAGCTGATCTGGCCGCGCTGGCCGCCGAGTACGTGGATGACCTGGCCGAACGTCATCCCGACGAGGCGACCGAACTGGGCGATCACCGCTTCGACCGTCACCTTCCGGACCTCAGCGGCCCGTCGCTGGCCGCCGAGCGGCAGTCCCTGGGCTCCTTCGCCGAGCGGATCGCCGCCCTCACGGCCGCCTCCGGGGGCCGCGCCGCGCTCAGCCCCGAGTTCGAGCTGGACGCGGCCCTGCTGGCCGAGCACGTGGCCCGGCGCATCTTCGAGCTGGAGGAACTGCGCGAGCACGCCTGGAACCCGCTCCTGGCCAACCCCGGCCGGGCCGTCTACGGGCTGCTGGCCCGGGATTTCGCGCCGCTGGACGAACGGCTGAGCGCGGTCGCGGGACGGCTGTCGGAGATCCCCGCGTTCCTGGCCGCCGCGCGCGGCCACCTGGACGCCATGCCGCGGGTCCACGTCGAGACCGCGATCACCCAGTTTGACGGGACCATCGCCCTGGTGGCCGGCGAGATCGACGCCGTCCTGGCCAAGGCGGGAGCCTCGGCCGGGGTCCGGGCCGAGATCGACCAGGTCCGCCCGGCCGCCCTGACGGCCCTGGCCGGGCACCGCGACTGGCTTCAGGAGCGCCTGGACTCCGGCGGCGAGTTCGCCGACCCGCGGATCGGCCCGGAGAAGTTCGCCCGCAAGCTGTCGCTCACCCTGTCCGCGGCGGCCGGCTCCGACACGATCCTGGCCCGGGCCGAGACCGACCTCGACCAGATCACCGAGGAGATCACCGCCCTCGCCGCCGACCTGGGCGGCACCCCCCGCGAGGTCCTGGACCGGCTGGCGGCGGATGCCTCCGACGGGGACACGATCCTGCGGTTCTGTTCCGGCGCGCTGGAGGCGCAGACCGCGTTCGTCCGCGACCGCGACCTGGTCACCGTGTACGACGACCCGGTCGAGCTGATCGACATGCCGGAGATCGACCGCGGGGTCGCGGTCGCCTACTGCGACTTCCCGGGACCGCTGGAGACCACGCGGCTGCCCACGTTCATCGCCGTGTCGCCGACCCCGCAGGGGTGGACGCCGGAGCGGGTCACGTCGTTCTACCGCGAGTACAACCGGCACATGGTGCATAACCTCATGGCGCACGAGGCGATGCCGGGCCACTACCTGCAGCAGGCGCACGCCCGGCGGTTCAGCGGCGCGACCCGGCTGCGCGCCGCGACGCTGTCCGGCCCGTTCATCGAGGGCTGGGCCGCCTACACCGAGGAACTCATGGCCGGCCACGGGTACCCGGGCGAGGGGGATCCGCGGGCGGTGAAGATGCAGATGCTCAAGATGCGGCTGCGCACCACGATCAACTCGATCCTGGACGCAAGGGTTCACGCGCACGGGATGACCGAGACCGAGGCGATGGAACTGATGACGGTCCGGGGATTCCAGGAGGAGGGCGAGGCGGCCGGGAAGTGGCGGCGGGCCCTGCTCACCTCGGCCCAGCTGTCGACGTACTACGTCGGCTACACCGAGATCTCCGACCTGGCCCGCGAGCTTCTCGCCGGGCCCGGCGCTACGCCCCGCTCCGTCCACGACCGCATGCTCGCCCACGGAAGCCCCCCGGTCCGCCTGCTGCGCACCGTCCTGTGACCAGTCCGCCCTTCCTTCAACCGCCAGGCCCGTCCCGCGGCCAGATCCGCCCCGGAGCGACGGGCCGCGCGGGCGCGACGGGCCGCGCCTCCCCGGCGGCCACGGCGACGTTGTCCGCCACGGCCGCGTACGGCTCGCGGAGGGCGCTGCGCGCCCCCGGTTCCGCGGCGGCGACGGTGTCGTCCGCGGCCTGCGGGGCGGACAGGAAGTCCTGGGGGAAGCGGAAGCGGGGCAGGGGCGAGGGGAGGATCAGCACGGCGCCGAAGATCCCCCCGATCACCGCGATCCACAGTGCCTCGTGCAGGCCCAGCACGGTGCCGAGCAGCCCGCCCAGAAGCGCTCCCGGCGGGCGGGTGCCGTAGTTGATCGCCTGGAAGGCTCCGGTGACCCGGGAGCGGAGAGTTCCCGGGATCACCGCCGCGAAGATCGTGCCCACGGTGATGTCCAGCAGCATCACGCCGAAGCCGCTGATGAACTCGGCGGCCATGAGCAGTTCCAGCACGGCGATCCCGTGGGCGGCCCCCGCCAGCGGGACGAGGGCCAGCGGCACCGTGAACAGCACGCAGCCGGCGACGCAGGCCCATCCCATCCCGGCCCGCCGGGTGAGCTGCTTGGTGGCCACCGAGCCGAGGAAGCCGCCGAAGGCGCCGATGCCCAGCACGATCCCGAGCACGCCGGGGCGCAGGTGCAGGTCGCGCACCGCGTAGAGCAGGAACAGCGCGCTGAACATCATGTGGAAGAAGTTGATGACCGCCACGCCGATCAGCGCCGCCCGGACGACGTTGGACTTCGCGATGAACCGCAGGCCGGCGGCGGCCCCGCCGGCTCCGTCGTCGGCGGGCGGCTCGTCCGGCCGGATCCGGTGCAGCAGGAGGGCCGAGCCGAGAAACGACAGCGCGTCCGCGACGATCGCGAGCGGCGCGGTCAGGATCTGGACCAGCACGCCGCCCAGGGACGGCCCGCCGATGAAGGACAGCGCCCGGCTGACGTAGATCAGCGCCTGCCCGTCAACATACTCGCGCGGCTCGACGATCGAGATGAACAGCGTCCCGTCCGACACGTTGAACATGATCGACAGGGTTCCGGCGGCGAACGCGACCGCGTACATCTGCCAGAGGGTCAGCAGGTTCAGGGCGAAGCAGAGCGGGATCGTCGCCAGCAGCAGGGTCCGTCCCGCGTCGCAGGCGATCATGGTCCGCCGGCGCTGGCCCCGCCGGTCGGCCCAGACGCCGGCGTGCAGCCCGAACAGCAGGCTGGGCAGCCACTGCAGGGCGGTCAGGTAGCCCATCTCGGCGGCCTGGGCGTGCAGCACCAGGACGGCGGTCAGCGGCATGGCGACCGACGAGACCTGGTCGCCGAACATGGAGACGGTGCAGGCGCTCCAGTAGCGCCGGTACACCTGGTTTCTGAGCAAGGCGGGAACCGCTCTTCGGCCGCCCCACCCAGTGCCCATACCGTGGTACAGCGTAAGCCGGAAAATCCGGCACTGCACTCAATGTGAGATAGAAATCTCTTAGTGTGACGACTTTTGCGCGGGATTCACTCTGGGACTGGTTCAGGTTCCTCGGCCGCGGCGAGCAGCGGGGTGTCCGGGCTGGGCAGCCACTCCCGCGGGCCGACGAGCGACTCCCGGGCGGCCATATAGAGCATGTACGGGATGAGGTCGACACTGCGCCGCAGGAACCACAGCGTGCCCTTGGTCGCCATCCACTGGGCCTCCTCGCGCCGGGTCGGCGGCGGGCTGGTCGGCACCAGGGACGGAGCGGGCCCGAGGGGGACGCCCGCGGCGTCGAGCACGTCCCAGAACCGGCGGGCGACGAGGCGATGCCCCCGCTCGTTGGGGTGCAGCCGGTCCACCGACCAGTTGAGCCGGTCGTAGGTCGCCGGGTCTCCCGCCGCGTTCCAGTGCAGGGTGCCGTACCGGGCGGCTACCCGGTCCAGTTCGGCGTTGACGGCCAGCATCCGGCCGGTCAGCGGGCGGGCCAGCCCGTCCGGCAGCCCGAACATCCGCGCCGGGTCCGGAAGGCGCATCGTGAGCACGGTCGCGCCGCTGGCCCGCAGCGCGGCCACGGTGCGCGCGACCGCCTGGCCGGTCCGCACCGGGGAGAAGCCCGCCCGCAGCGTGTCGTTGATGCCCACGATGACGCTGGCGATGTCGGGTTTGAGCTCAAGAGCCGCCGGAAGCTGATCCCGCTCGACGTGCTTGGACTGCGCGCCGATTACCGCGAGATTGTGCAGTTCCGGGTCGGTCAGCCCGCCGGCCAGAAGTTGTGTCCAGCCACGCCAGCCGCCGCCGGGATCGCGGTCGCCCATGCCGAGCGTGATCGAGTCGCCGAGAGTGACGATCCTCGTCATTGCTACTGATCCTGCCTTTCCTGCACTCCGCGCATTGCGGTTCCGCCGCGTGATGCACGGCGAGAAACTTCGAGACGGCCGCTGTCCAGCCGAATGCCTCCGCCCGCCGCCGAGCCGCGGCCCGGCGTCCCGCTTCCGGGCGGTCGAGGATCTGCCGCACCGCCGCGGCGAAGTGCTCCCCTTCCGCCGCGGCACCCGCGTCGCCCAGGACCTCAGGCAGGGCGCTCTCCCCGCTGGCGACCACCGGCGTCCCGCAGGCCAGGGCCTCCAGGGCGGCGAGACCGAACGTCTCCACCGGCCCGGGGGCGATGTCCGCGTCGGCCGCGGCCAGCAGGCCGGCGAGGGTCTTCGGATCGTCGATGAAACCGGTGAACGTGACCGGGAGCCCGGCGGCGGAGGCCATCTCCTCCAGGTCGGGGCGGAGCGGGCCGTCGCCCGCCACGACCAGGACGGCGTCCGTGCCGGCCGCCCGCAGGTCGGCGAGCGCCCGGATCGACCGCTGCGGCTTCTTCTCCATCGACAGCCGGCCGCAGTGGACGAGCAGTGCCTGCTCGGGGCGGGCGTAGCAGGCGCGGACCGGCTCGCTGTAGCGCTCCGGGCTGAAAAGGTCGAGATCGACGCCCAGCGTCACCAGGGTCACGTTCGGAGCGTCGATGGCCTCGAACTCCGAGGCCGCCCACCTGGTGGTGGCCACGACCTCGTCGTACTCGCGGGCCGACCGGCGGTCGAGGAAGGTCGCGGCCCAGCTGGCCGCGCGGTAGAACGCGCGGCTGTGGAACACGATGTTGCGCCACCGGGCCTTGTAGGGGACGCCGGCCGGCAGGGTGAACAGCCGGGTCAGGCTCTCGTGGGCCACCATGACCGCGGGTACCTGGTTGCGCCGGGCCCAGCGGGCCACCCAGCGCAGGGTCAGCTGGTCCGAGACCTCGATGCGGTCCGGCTTCAGGTCGGCGAGCAGGCGGCTGAGCTCGCGGCGCGCGAACACCGCGCGGTAGTCGCCGCCGAGGCCCGGGGCGACGGGCGCGGCCACCGTGATGACCGTGCCCTGCGCGGTCTCCTCGACGCTGGACCGCTCGCCCGGGATGATCAGCACCGGGTCGTGGCCGGCCTCCCGGTAGCCGATGCCCAGCTCGCGGAGCGCGGTGCGCAGGCCCCCCGACTGCGGTCCGACGAAGTTGGCCAGCCGGACGATCCTCATGCGGCTATCCCGGCGGGGGCGGCCTGGCTCACGACGGTCTCGTAGTGGCCGATCAGCTCGTCGGTCAGCGCGGACCAGGTCCGGTTCATCACCTTCACCCGGGCCGCCGAGCCCATGGCCTCCCGGCGCTCGGCGTCCGCGGCCAGGCCTGCCACGGCGCCCGCCAGCGCGTTCCCGTCCTCCGGCCGTACCAGGTGGCCGGTCACGCCCTCGTCGACCAGGTCCAGCGGCCCGCCCGAGGCCGGGGCGACGACGGGCAGGCCGCTGGCGGCCGCCTCCTGGATCGTCTGCCCGAACGTCTCGAACGGCCCGGTGTGGGCGAAGATGTCGAGGCTGGCGTAGACCCGGGCCAGGTCGTCGCCGCGCCGCTCGCCCAGGAATACCGCGTTCGGCAGCGCCTTGCGCAGTTCTTCTTCCTCGGGGCCGCCGCCGGTGATGACCGCCCGGACGCCGTCCAGCCCGGCCAGCGACCCCAGCAGGTCGACCCGCTTCTCGGTCGCCAGGCGGCCCACGTAACCGACCAGGACCTCGCCGTCCGGGGCGAGTTCGGCCCGCAGTTCGTGGTCGCGGCGTCCCGGGTCGAACCGCGCCGTGTCCACGCCGCGGCCCCACAGCCGCACCCGCTCCATCCCGTGCTCGCGCAGGTCGGCCGCGGTCACGCTGGAGGGAGCCAGGGTCATCCCGGCCGCGTTGTGGATGTCGCGCAGCCAGCGCCACGCGAAGGCCTCCCCGGCCGGGCCCAGCTTGTAGGCGCGGGCGTAGTTCGGCAGGTCGGTCTGGTAGACCGCCACCACCGGCAGGTCCAGCGCCCGGGCCACGTGAGACCCCCACGCGCCGAGCGCGACCGGGCTGGCCAGGTGAACAATCTCCGCGCCGTGGTCCGCGACCGCCCGCCTGAGCCGGGGCGACGGCAGGCCCAGCCGGAACGACGTGTAGCCGAGCAGCGGGACCGACGGCACCCGCTCCACCGGGTACGGGAAGGCCCGGTCGGCCTCCGTGGTGGGACGCCCGGACTCCGGGGCGATGACCAGCGGATAATGCCCCTTGCGGACGAGGTTCTCGGCGGCGCGCACGACAGTGTTGGCGACGCCGTTGACATCGGGCGGGAACGACTCCGTGATGATCGCGATCCTCATGCCAGCAAGATCGCCGCTCCGGGTACGCGCGAACCTACTGCACCGTAACAGCTGGGCGAATGCTGAATGACAATTGCGCCCGCCGCCCGCCGATTCGGGTCCGGGCTAGGGTTGGGGCCATGCGATTCGGACTTTTCGTGCCGCAGGGCTGGCGGCTGGACCTGGCGGAGATCGACCCGAAGGACCACTGGTCCACGATGACCGGCATCGCCCGGGCGGCCGAGGACGGGCCGTTCGAGTCGGTCTGGGTGTATGACCACTTCCACACGACGCCGGAGCCGACCCAGGAGGCGACGCACGAGGCGTGGTCGCTCATGGCGGCTCTGGGCGCGGTCACCAGCCGGGTGCGTCTCGGCCAGATGTGCACCTGCATGGCGTACCGGAACCCCGCCTACCTGGCGAAGGTCGCCGCCACCGTCGACGCGATCTCCGGCGGCCGTACCGAGATGGGCATCGGCGGCGGCTGGTACGAGCACGAGTGGCGGGCCTACGGCTACGGCTTCCCGCGGGCGGGGGAGCGCCTGGCCATGCTGGACGAGGGCGTCCAGATCATGAAGCAGCTGTGGACCACGGGCACAGCGAAGCTCGACGGGAAGCACTACCAGGTCGACGGCGCCATGTGCCGGCCGCTGCCCCTGCAGGAGGGCGGCATCCCGCTGTGGATCGCCGGCGGCGGCGAGAAGGTGACGCTGAAGATCGCCGCGAAGTACGCGGACTACACGAACTTCGCCGGCGACCCGGAGACGTTCGCCCGCAAGTCGGAGCTGCTGGAGGCCCACTGCAAGGACGCCGGCACCGACTTCGGCGGGATCACGCGGTCGTCCAACTTCAACGTGATCATCGGCGAGACCGAGAAGGAAGTGGCCGACCGGCTGGCGTGGGTCCGGTCCCACCTGTCGAAGTACCTCACGCCGGGCGCCGTGGACGGCCAGCTTCAGAACCTGTCCAGCGGGCCCCTGGTGGGCACGCCCGAGCAGATCGCCGAGCGCCTGACCGGGATCGGGAAGCTCGGCATGAGCTACGCGATCTTCTACGTGCCGGGGCTGGCCTACGACCGGTCGGGCCTGAACCTGCTTACCGAGAAGGTCCTCGGCGAGGTCTCCGGGAGCTGATCGCCCCTAATTGGCGAGGAACACCCGGAATAGGGGAGCTTTCATCGGAAAAAGAGGGATTGCGGGACCGGTTAAGGTCTGATATTCGCGTCATGATCGTTTTCGGTTTCCGCGTCCGTGCTGATGCACATGCATATGCGCGCGTTTTTTATCGCCGGGCCGGCCGCTTCTGGTGCTGGCGGCCGGGCCGGTGCGTTCTGCGTAAAAGAGCAGGTCATGGGCATTTATCCGGGCGGTTCCGGACGGGGAAGCCTATTCCGCGACCGCCCGTGCCGTCCTGGCCGGCATCGGCCAATTTGAACAGAACATTTTTAACCGGGGCGCGGAATGTTAGCGTTGATGCCGCCGAACGGAGGGGATACTGATGAGTAACAGTGGCTACGCGCTGATCGTAGTGGACATGCAGAACGGGTTCTGTCATCCAGAAGGATCGTTTTCCCGGATCGGGCTGGGCATGGACGGCGCCGAGGCCGCAGTCCGCAACGCGGCCGTCGCCGTGGCGCAGGCGCGCCGGGCGGACGTGCCGGTTGTCTTCACCCGTCACCTGTACCGGATGGGCCGGGCGGACCAGGGGCCCGCGATCATCCGGGACAGTCCGGCGCTCGTGGCCAACGGCCTCGCCGCCGGAACCTGGGACGCCGAGCTCGTGACGGACCTGGCGGCCCGTCCCGACGACCTGGTCGTGGACAAGGTCCGCCATGACGCCTTCCAGTGGACCCCGCTCGAACCGCTGCTGCGCGGCATGGACGTCAGCAAGGTCATGGTGTGCGGGGTGGTGACTAATTTGTGCGTAGAGACCACCGTCCGCTCGGCCTTCATGCGGGACATGCCGGTCACGCTGATCGAGGATTGCTGCGCCGCCAAGACCCAGCGCCTGCACGAACTGTCGGTCGAGGTGCTCAGCAGCTACGACATCGCGCGGATCGTCAGCGTCTCCGGCGGTTTCGACGCCGGCTACCCGGACGCGGGGTACCCGCAGCCGACCCAGTCCGGGGCGGACGAGGAGAGCCGGCTGGACCCGGTTCCCGCGTCAGACTTCGTTCCCCCCGCCCGCCGGGCGGACATGGCCGCGGCGGCCGGCTAGCAGCACCACCGTCCTCCAGCCCAGGAGGAACAGGCCGTTGAAGATCAGGGCGACGATGATGAACGACACCGCCGTGCCCTGTCCTCCGATCACGCGCAGCACCATGCCGGCCGCGACCGTGCCGAGCCAGGCCCCGACCCCGGCGGGAACCAGCCCGCCGGGGCGCCGCCGCCAGGCGAGGGTCACGATCCAGCCGATGGCCAGGCCCGCCAGGAACGGCCACGCCGTCGAGGCGATGCCCGCGAGGCTCTCGCCCTTCGTGTGACTGGCCCGCCCGATGATCACGAACACCAGCACGCAGCAGACGTCGGCCGCCGCCGCGACGACGGCCGGCACGCGAGGACGAGAAGAGGACTCTGGCCTGGGGGTGTCCATTCCCGCATCATAGGGGGCATGGCGACTTGGGTGACCCGGCTGGACGACGGCGACGGCTCCGGGCCGCGGCTCGCGGTGAAAGACTGCATCGACGTGGCCGGGCTGCCGACCGGGGCCGGCTGCCCGGCGGTCACCGAGATGGCCGAGCCCGCCGAGAACGACGCCGCCGTGATCGTCTCCGCCCGCGCGGCGGGAGCCCGGATCGCGGGCAAGACCGCGCTCACCGAGCTGTGCTGGTCAGCCAACGGCGTCAACCACTGGCAGGGCACCCCGGTCAACCCGCGCGATCCCCGCCGGGTGCCCGGCGGGTCCTCCAGCGGGTCCGCGGTGGCCGTGGCCACGGGCGAGGCCGACATCGGGTTCGGAACCGATACCGGCGGCTCGGTCCGTATCCCGGCGTGCTGCTGCGGGACGGCGGGCCTGAAGACGGCCTTCGGCCGGGTTCCGGTCAAGGGCGTGTACCCGCTGGCGCCGTCGCTGGACACGGTCGGTCCCCTGGGTGCGGACCTGGCCGGCGTCGAGGCCGGGATGCGGCTGCTCGAGCCGTCCTTCCGGGTGCCGGCCTGGGAAGCGAGCCTGCCGGTGGGCCGGCTGCGTCCGGCCGGGGCCGAGGCGGATCCGGCGGTCGACGCGGCGGTCGACGCCGCGCTGGCCGCGAGCGGCGTGCCGGTCACCTCCGTGACGGGCCCGGACTTCCGGGAGGCGCTGTACGCGGCCGGGGTGATCATCGACGCCGAGGGGTTCCGGTCCAACGCCTCCCTGATGCCGTACCTGGACCAGCTCAGCCCGCACATTAAGCGGAACATGGAGCGCGGCGCGCGGCTGCGGGCGGGCGACGTCGCCGCCGCCCGGACGGTGAAGGACGAGATGACCGCGGCGCTGCGCGCGCTGCTGGCCGACTACCCGGTCCTGGTCCTGCCGGTGCTGGCGGCCGAGCCGCCCCTTCTGGGCGAGCGCGGCTTCCCGATGACGATCCTGACCACCCCGTTCAACCTGGCCGGGCTCCCGGCCCTGTCGCTGCCGGTTCCCGGTGACGTCATCGCGTCCGTGCAGGTCGTAGCGGAAAGCGAGGAGACGGCGCTGGCGTTCGGGAAGATCGTCGAAGAAGCGATCTGAGCGCCGGCGCGCCGTTCACGGTTGCCCCCGGGCGGTGAAGTTGCGCCACAATGGTCCGATGGACGTTACCTCCTCGGATTCCGCGCTGCGGCGGTTCCTGCACGGGCTGCCCGCGGTCGACGAGGCCGGGGCCCGGGACCGGGCGCAGGCGCTGGCGGGGCGTTCGGTCAAGTCGGACGCCAAGCGGACGGCGCTGGATCTCGCGATCTCGATGGTCGACCTGACCACCCTGGAAGGGCAGGACACGCCGGGGAAGGTGCGGTCGCTGTGCGCCAAGGCCCGTCGTCCCGGGCACGGCGCGCCGCCGGCCGCCGCCGTCTGCGTGTACCCGGACCTGGTGCCCTTGTGCGTGGAGGCGGTAGCGGGATCGCCGGTGCGCGTGGCCAGCGTGGCCACCGCGTTCCCGTCCGGGCGGGCACCCCTGGACGTGAAACTGGCCGACGTGAAGTCCGCGGTCGCGGCGGGCGCGGACGAGATCGACATGGTGATTGACCGGGGCGCGTTCCTGTCGGGCCGGTATCTTTGCGTGAGCGAGGAAATCACGGCGGTCAAGTCGGCCTGCGGCGAGGCCCGTCTGAAGGTCATCCTGGAGACCGGGGAACTCGGCACCCTCGACGCCGCGCGGCGCGCGTCGTGGCTGGCGATGGTGTCGGGCGCCGATTTCATCAAGACATCGACCGGGAAGGTGTCGCCCGCCGCTACGCTTCCGGTCACGCTCGTCATGCTGGAGGCGGTCCGGGATTTCTCCGCCGCCGGCGAGCGGCGGGTCGGGGTCAAGGCCGCGGGCGGTATCAGGACGGCCAAGGACGCCGTCCGCTACCTGGTACTGGTCAACGAGACCGCGGGGGAGGAGTGGCTGGATCCGCGTTACTTCAGGATCGGCGCGTCCAGCTTGCTCAACGACCTGCTGATGCAGCGGGTTCGCATGGAGACCGGAAGGTATTCCGGTCCGGACTACATGACGGTTGACTGAGGATTGCGTATGCGCTTTGAGTACGCCCCGGCCCCGGAGTCGCGCTCGGTCGTGAGACTGCGCGACTCCTACGGGCTTTTCATCGGGGGCTCGTTCGTCTCCGGGAGTTCGGTGTTCAAGACCATCTCCCCGGCGACGGAAGAGGTGCTCGCCGAGATCACCCACGGGGGCGCTGAAGACGTCGACCGCGCCGTGGCGGCCGCCCGCCACGCCTATGAGCGGACCTGGTCGGTGATGCCCGGGAAGGAACGGGGCAAGTACCTGTTCCGGATCGCCCGGCTGCTGGCGGAGCGGGCCCGCGAGTTCGCCGTGCTCGAGACGATGGACAACGGCAAGCCGATCCGCGAATCCCGGGACGTGGACGTGCCGCTGGCGTCGGCGCACTTCTTCTACCACGCGGGCTGGGCCGACAAGCTGGGCTACGCCGGGTTCGGCCCGTCGCCGAAGCCGCTGGGCGTGGCCGGGCAGGTGATCCCCTGGAACTTCCCGCTGTTGATGCTGGCGTGGAAGATCGCGCCCGCCCTCGCCTGCGGGAACACGGTCGTCCTCAAGCCGGCCGAGACGACGCCGCTGACCGCCATGCTGTTCGCGGAGGTCTGCCAGCAGGCCGACCTGCCGCCGGGCGTGGTCAACATCGTGACCGGCGACGGTGACACGGGCCGGCTCCTGGTCGGGCATCCCGGCATCGACAAGATCGCGTTCACCGGGTCCACCGCGGCGGGCAAGGAGATCGCCCGCCAGTGCGCGGTGTCCGGGCAGCGGCTCACCCTGGAACTGGGCGGCAAGGCGGCCAACATCGTGTTCGATGACGCCCCGGTCGACCAGGCGGTCGAGGGGATCATCAACGGGATCTTCTTCAACCAGGGCCACGTGTGCTGCGCCGGCTCCCGGCTGCTGGTGCAGGAGTCGGTCGCCGACTCGGTGCTGGACGCCCTGAAACGGCGGATGGCCTCGCTCCGGCTCGGCGACCCGATGGACAAGAACACCGACATCGGGGCGATCAACTCCCGGGGCCAGCTGGACAAGATCACGTCTGCGTCCCAGGCCGGCGAGGAGGAAGGGGCCCGGCGCTGGTCGGCGCCCTGCGCCCTGCCCGAGCGGGGCTTCTGGTTCCCGCCGACCCTGTTCACCGACGTGGCCTCGTCGTCCCCGGTCGCCCGGGAGGAGATCTTCGGGCCGGTGCTGACGGTGTCGACCTTCCGAACCCCCTCAGAGGCCCTTCAGAAGGCGAACGCGACCCAGTACGGGCTGTCGGCGGGGGTGTGGACGTCCAAGGGCTCCCTGGCCCTGGAAATGGCCTCAAGGCTCCGCGCGGGCGTCGTCTGGGCGAATACGTTCAACCGCTTCGACCCGGCCTCGCCGTTCGGGGGCTACAAGGAGTCCGGGTTCGGGCGCGAAGGCGGACGGCACGGGCTCGAGGCCTACCTGGACGTGGTCGCCACCGACGTCGCGGGGACAGTGGCCGATGTCTGAAGACGAATCGTCGGAGGTGTTCGTGGCGGCCGAAGCGGGCCGGATCGCCGTCCGCAAGACCTACAAGCTGTACATCGGAGGGGCGTTCCCCCGGTCAGAGAGCGGGAGGACGTTCGAGGTGCGCGACCATGAGGGCGGATTCCTCTCCAACGCGGCCCGGGCCTCCCGCAAGGACGCCCGCGACGCGGTGGTGGCGGCCCGGAAGGCGTTCGGAGGCTGGTCGGAGCGGACCGCCTACAACCGGGGCCAGGTCCTGTACCGGGTGGCCGAGGTGATGGAGGGCCGCCGGGACCAGTTCGCCTCCGAGGTGCGGCTGGCGACGGGCCTGTCCGACGCGGAGGCCCTCGACGAGGTCGACGCCGCGGTCGACCGCTGGGTCTGGTACGCCGGGTGGGCCGACAAGATCTCACAGGTCCGCGGGGGAGTGAACCCGGTCGCCGGGCCGTTCGTCAACTTCTCGGTTCCCGAGCCCAGCGGCGTGGCCGCCGTGCTGGCACCCCAGGACTCGGCGCTGCTCGGCCTGGTCTCGGTCGTCGCCCCCGCCATCGTGGCCGGCGGAACCTGCGTGGTCGTGGCCAGCGCGGCCTACCCGCTGCCCGCCATCACCCTGGCCGAGGTGCTCGCCACCTCCGACCTGCCCGGCGGCGTGGTGAACATGCTCACCGGGCAGGTCGCGGAGATCGCGCCGTGGCTGGCCTCGCACATGGACGTGAACACGGTCGACGTCACCGGCGCTCCCGGCGGGCTCGCCGACGACCTGGCGGTCGCCGCCGCGGGCAGCAACCTCAAACGGGTGCTGCGCCTGCCCCCGGCCGCGTGGACGGCGGAGCCGGGTGTGGACCGGATGTTCGGCTACCTGGAAACCAAGACCGTCTGGCACCCCATCGGCCTGTAGCCGCCGGTCACGCGGCCGCTATGTTCGCAGGTTCTGCTGTCATCACGACAGCAACCGCGAACTTAGCCCTGGAGTCGCGGAATCAGGTCGGCGGCGATCTGCTCGGCGTGCTCAAGCTGGTCGTGCAGCGCGGTGAACAGGACCCGTTCCGCGCCCGCGTCGATCACCTCCTGGACCGAGCGCACGCAGTCGGAGACCGTCCCGGCGATCGCGGCCTCCTCGATGGAGGGGACCCGGCGCCCGTAAATGCTCTCCAGGCCCTCGTTGACGCGCCGCCGGGCCCGGTCGCGGTCGTCGTCGACGGAGATGTAGACGCGCTTGGCGACCGGGAACCGCGAGGCGTCGCGGCCGGCCGCGGCCAGTTCCTCGCGAAGGGTGCCGACCTGGGACGCGAAGGCGGCAGTGGGGGAGGATCCGGCCCCGAAGAACCCGTCGCCGAGCCGGACCGCCCGCCGGAGCGCGGCCGGCGCCGAGGCGCCGAACCACAGCGGCGGATGCGGCTTGGTGAACGGCTTCGGTTCCATCGCGACCCCGTCGAGCTGCCAGAACTCGCCGTCGAACGTGACCCGTTCGGTCGTCCACAGGGATTTCATGAGCCGGACGCCCTCCGAGAACCGGGCGGCATACCGGGACCCGTCGACGCCGAACGCGGAGAACGGCCGGCGCGGCCCGCCCGTGCCCACTCCGACGTCCAGCCGCCCCTGGCTCAGCTGGTCGAGCGACGCGAGGCTCTTGGCCAGGTGCACCGGGCTGTGCACCGTGGAGACGAAGACCACACAGCCCAGTCGCAGCCGTGACGTGACGGCCGCGGCGTAGGTCATGGCCTCGACCGGGGACAGCTGCGGCCCCGAGCCGAGGGTCCCCTCCTGGGCCCAGGCGCTGTCGTAGCAGCCCACGGCCTCGATGCGGGAGAAATAGTGACGAAACGCCACGGGATCGAACTCACCGTCGGCGTAGAACTGAGGGATAGCTACGGCGAACCTCATGGATCGCATCGTAACCGGGTAATGATAAACGTAGATGCGGCGCTTCGCCCGCCTGTGTCCGTGTGTGATGGTTATCCCACGGCATCCCAGTGGTGCCGGGCGCGAGACGCGGACTAGCGTAGCTACACAAGACTAAGAGGACCCCAACGGGGCGGTGCCGCGGTCGGCGAACCCGGCCATTCGCTGTGCGCGCGTCCCGTCCAAGCGTGAGAGGGACGTCAATGCCCGACGTGAATCTCGAAGACGG